>DASXXV010000104.1:0-16129 GCA_036502905.1 Occallatibacter sp.
AATAGTGCCTCCTGCCATTCGCAGCGAACTTCTCCACCCGAAGGAAAACATACAACACCGCTTCGAGTGCGGTTTAAACCCGTTTGCGGTTCTGCGAACGGCAATTCACTCTACGAGGTTTTCCCTTGCGCCTGGTACGAAGCTTTCTCATCGTGGCCTGCACCGTGTGGGCGATTCAAAGCACGCGCATCTGCGCGCAGTCGGACGCCACCCCCCTCACGCCCCCTGCGCCGCATGTGAAGCAGGTTCACCTTAAGCACCTCCTGGTGATTGGCGCGACCAAGGGATTCGAGCACGACTCGATTTCCGCCGCTATGGCTGCGGTTTACAACATGGGCCAGGAGAGCGGTTTGTGGGATACGATCATGCGCACCGACACCGAGCTGCTGACCAAAAAAGATCTCGGCCGGAATGCCAAGAACCTGAACTACTTCGATCTGATCGTCTTCACCAGTACCACCGGCGAACTGGACATGGACGCGGACCAGAAGAAAGACATGCTCTCGTTCATCCACGACGACGGCAAGGGATTCGTAGGCATTCACGCCGCGCTCGACACCAATTACAAGTGGCCGGAATACGGCGAGATGATCGGCGGATGGTTCAACGAGCATCCCTGGAGCACATTCAATGCGCCCATTATCAATGAGGATCCCGATTTTCCCGCCGTGCGCCACTTCCCCAAAGAGTTTGTCAAGTACGACGAGATTTACCAGGCCAAGGAGTGGTCCCGCGACAAGGTAAACGTGCTGCTCAGCCTTGACCCCAATCGCCTCGACTACAACAATCCCCGCGTGCATCGCGACGATCACGATTTCGCCGTGGCGTGGAGCAAGATGTACGGCAAGGGCCGCGTGTTTTATTCCACACTGGGACACACCGAGGAGGCCTGGAACGATCCCGATATACGCAAAATGTATTTCGAAGCAATCCGCTGGGCTCTGGGTATGACGGACGGCAGCACGGCGAGTCACCCACGCCCGGCTTCCTCCGGGCAACAGCGATAATTGGCGAAGCACACGACCTGAAAATTCTGTCCCCCATGATGGCGGCTTCACGCGATAAGCCCGAATCAAACCTTGGGTGAAACCACGAAACCCCCCGTATTTCATGCTCACGGTCGGAATCAACCCGAGCACAAATCAAAAAAGAGAACAGACGTGGCAGTTTCCATGAATCGCAGAACATTTCTGAACCGCAGAACATTTCTTTCTTCCGCCGGAACGCTGGTTGCAGCGCAGGCACTGGAGCGCCTGCTTCCCGCCCAGGCCAAAAAAGCAGGCGCGGCCAAAGCCGATCACACTCTGCGCATCGAGTCGACCTCGTTCGACATCGGCAAAGGCGTTACCGTGAAAGCGCTGGCCTACAACGGACAGGTGCCCGGGCCGCTGCTGCGCCTGCGGGAGGGGGTGCCCGTCACCATCGACGTGACGAACGCAGCCGCCGATCCCGATATTGTGCATTGGCACGGCCTGGCCATTGACTCTCTCAACGACGGCGCCATGGAAGAAGGCTCGCCCATGATCACGCCCGGCAAATCCCAGCGCTACAGCTTCACGCCCAAGCCGTCCGGCACGCGCTGGTACCACACGCACGCCGGCGCGTATGGCAATCTCGCCATGGGCACCTACACCGGCCAGTTCGGCTTCCTGCTCATCGAAGGCAAGGATGCCCCCCCACCGCACGATCAGGAAGTCAATCTTGCCATCCATCACTGGGAGCCGTCGTTTGTTCCCATGGTCGAAACCATGCGCCGGGAATCGGCGAACGTGCCCCTCACCAGCGGCTCCGACGTAGGCTACAAATACGCCACCATCAACTCCCACATGCTCGGCGCGGGCGACCCCATTCGCGTGAAGAAGGGCGACCGCGTTTTGATGCGCCTGCTGAATGCAAGTGCGACAGAAAACGTCGTTCTGGCGTTGCCCGGGCACCACTTCCGCATCATTGCCATGGACGGCAACCCCGTGCCCAATCCCGCCAGCGTGGAGGTGCTCTCGCTCGCGGTCGCGGAGCGCGTCGACGCCATCGTGGAAATGAACAACCCCGGGGTGTGGGTCCTTGGCTCCACGCTTGAAGATTCGCGCCGCATGGGTTTGGGAATCGTGGTGGAGTACGCAGGCCAGTCCGGCGCGCCCGTATGGAACGACCCCTCTCCGGCCACGTGGGATTACGCGCAGTTCGCCAATTCCTCCACGGCCCCCTCGCCCGACGAGACGTTTGTTCTCACGTTCCGCGACATTGGCCCGCAAAAGGGCTCGCAGTTCGACACCTGGACCATCAACAACAAGTCGTGGCCGGAGATCGAGCCGCTAATCGTGCACCCCGGCAGGCGCTATCGTCTCGTGTTTCGCAATGGCAGCGGCGATCAGCATCCCCTCCATCTGCACCGCCACACGTTTGAAGTCACCAAGATCGGCGACAAGCAGCTCACCGGCCTCAGGAAAGATGTCATCAATGTCATGCCGCTAGATACCGTGGAAGTCGACTTCATCGCCGACAATCCCGGCGACACCCTCTGGCACTGTCACCAGCAGCTGCATATGGATTACGGATTCATGCAGTTGATCAAGTATTCGGGCTGACCTGCATCTCATCTGAAAGGCAGGACCCGTTTTCGAACCCAACATAATTTCAAGGATTTGCGGATTTGAAGAGATTGAAAGGAATTCGTATCGCCCTCATTGCGGCGGCAGTTGCACTTGGTTTCTTTATTTGCCAGTCGCTTCCGGGCCCGATCCACGCCGCGCGTCAGAATGGCGGCACCCAGGCGGAAAATCCACCGCCGGCAAAAACGCCTGCTGTGGAGGAGCCCGGGGCGGCCTCCTATGCAAAGCATTGCGCCATCTGCCACGGCGATCAACGCGAGGGGAACCTTCCCGGCTTTCCTCCCCTTCTCGGCATCAATCACCGCATGTCAGAAAAGCAGATTCTCGACCTGGTGCACGCCGGCAAGGGCCGGATGCCGGGCTTTCCCAATCTGCAGAACGGTGAATTGACCTCCCTGATGCACTACCTCACCACCACCCAGGCCCCGCCAGAGACGGCCGGCAAGGGCGGCGAGGGTTCCGATCTTGCCGCCGCCGGAGGCGCGCTCTTCCACCAGAACTGCGCGTTCTGTCACGGTCGTGACGCCATGGGTGGCGAGACCGGACCCGACCTGACCCAATCCAATCTCGTTCTTTCCGATACCACCGGCGAAAAGATCGCCGCCGTCGTTCGCGAGGGACGACCCGACAACAAGATGCCCGGGTTCAACTTTTCTCCCCAGGAGATTCGCAGCATTATCGCGTTTATCCATGCGCGGGAGGCGGAAGCGCGGACTCATCCGGGCGGCCGCCGCGGGGTTTCGCCGGAAGACCTCCAAACCGGCAATATGCAAGCGGGCAAGCAGTATTTCGAAGGCCCTGGCGGCTGCACAAAGTGCCATTCGGCCACCGGCGACCTGGCCGGCATTGCCAAACGCTACCGCGGATTGCAACTCGAGGAGCGCATGCTCTATCCGCGCGGCGCTAAGAGTACCGTGACCGTTACCTTGCCCTCCGGCGAAAAAGTTACGGGTGCGCTTGCCTATCAGGACGAGTTCACCATCGCTTTGCGCGACTCCGGCGGCTTCTATCGATCCTGGCCCACAACCGGCGTCAAGTTCACCGTGGACTCGCCCGCCGATGCGCACGTGGAGCAATTCCCCAAGTACACCGACGACGACATCCACAATCTGATGGCGTATCTGCAGACCCTCAAATGAGTAAGCGAAACGTTATAGGCGTTCTTCACAAATGAGATTGTTGAAACACCTTCTTCCCGCAGTGTTTGCGTTTTCCGCGCTGGCCATTGTGACATCAGCGCTCGTTGCCCAGGACCTCGATGATGCGCAGCTGATCCATCCCCGGCCCGATTCGTGGCCGCTCTATCATGGCGACTACTCCGGCCGCCGCCACGTTTCTTTCACCCAGATCACCCCTCGGAACGTCGGCGATCTTACTCTTGCCTGGGTCTTCCAGACCAACCAGCCTGCGCAGATCAAGTCCTCCCCGCTGCTGGTCGACGGCATCCTCTATTTCACCGTGCCCGATAACGTATGGGCTGTGGATGCTCGCTCGGGGCACCTGGTTTGGCACTATAACCGGCCCTCTACGCAAGGCCTGCATATCGGGCACCGCGGCGTCGCCATGTACAAGGGCCTGCTTTACTTCACCACGCCCGACGACCACGTTGTCGCGCTGGACGCCAAAGACGGAAAAATGCGGTGGGACAAGGTCGTCGCCGACGTGAGCAAAGGCTACTGGATGACCATGTCGCCGCTCATCATTCGCGGGCACGTGATCGTGGGAGTATCGGGCGACTTCGACAATCTGCAGGGGTTTCTGCGGTCTCTGGATGCGGAAACGGGCGCCACGCAATGGCAGTGGGATGCGACCCCGCCCGTCGGTACACCCAACACCAGCACTGGCGGAATGACCTGGATGACCGGCACGTACGATCCCGAATTGAATCTCGTCTATTGGGGTACGGGAAATCCCACGCCGGTGCTCAATGGCGTTCCCCGGCCCGGCAACAACCTCTACACCTGCAGTATCGTCGCCATCTCGCCCGAGGACGGCAAGCTGAAGTGGGCGTTCCAGCCGTCGCCCCACGACACGCATGACTGGGATGCGGTGGAAACGCCCGTCCTGGTGGATGGCGACTTTCACGGGCAGCCCCGCAAGATGCTGATGCAGGCCTCGCGTAATGGCTATTTCTTCGTTCTCGACCGCACCAGCGGCAAGAGCCTGCTGACGGTCCCGTTCGGCCCCGTGAACTGGTCGATGGGCATCGACAAGGAGGGCCGGCCCATTCCCGATGCAAAAAAGGAGCCCGCGCGCGATGGCCGCATCATTGCTCCCGATGAAGGAGGCATGACCAACTACCGCGCCCCCAGCTTCGATCCCGGAACAGGCCTCTTCATCGTCAATGCCCATCCCAGCTGGAGCCTCTATTTCGCCAAGCCGGCGGACGGCGCATACGGATGGGCGGGCGCCGATTATGACGTTTGGAGCAAGAGCGTCATCGAAGCCATCGACTACCAGACCGGCAAGCTACGCTGGACCCATGATTTGGGAGGAGGCTCCGGAGCCGGCGTAATTACTACCGATTCCGGCCTGACAATCACGGGAGACAGCGAGGGCAACCTGCTCGCGCTCGATACCGGTAACGGCAAAACGCTGTGGCATGCTGGCACCGGCTCGCCCATGCAGAGCTCACCCATCAGCTACGAGCTCGACGGGCGCCAATACATCATAACCAGCAGCGGTAGCCTGCTGTTCGCCTGGGTCCTGCCGGACGCGAAGATCGTCGTGCCCGGCCATTCTGCGGCTGGACACTAATCGCGGGTCGCTCTCCGGTCTGAGCAGCCGGCAACAACGTAGCTACCTTCGCTGAACCCGCCTATCTCTCCACCCTCTTCAACACCACCGGTATCGCCGAAGGAATATGCCAGTTCCCGATCGACGGATCCGATCCATCCGGCGCAGGCCCGATATCCGGCGCATCCGCGGCCTTCTCGGCCGGCTTCGGAATCGCCCAGCCTAAGTTGATAGATCGTTGCAACTCGATGCGATCGCCCTTGATGTTTCCGCTGAAGCTGTTGCTCCCCACCTTGAAGTCGATTGCGCTTCCGCTGATCTTCCCGTTCACGATGGGCGCGGGCACGTCCATGCCGCCGGTGAAGTTCACGCTCGCGCCCTCCACCGTGCCCGTCAGGCCGCTGCCGTCCTGCTTGAATGAGTAGACAGACCCGCCGCCGGCGATAAACGACATGATCTCCGATTGTTCGCCTTCCATCGGTGCGGGTCTCCACAGCCCGGTGACACCTTCGCCCGTCGGTACCTCGCGCTCCCAAAACGCCACCTGCGGGCGCAGCGTGGCGGACTTCGCATCGACCGTCGCGGCTGCCGATTCCAGCCCCGGTGCGCTCGCTTCCACCGTGATCTTGCCACCCTTCTTTGTCGATTGCACCACCGCCATGCAGTATCCGCAGAACGCCTTGCGCGAGGTTCCCTTATCCGATCCATGGTCGGTGGGATCCCCATTGCCCACTCCGATGAGCTTGCCTTCGCCGGTGATCTTGAATGTCACCTCGCTGTCGGTGATTGGAACCACGCGGTCATGCGCGTCCTTTACTTCCACTGCGAACATCGCCACGTCCTCTCCATCGGCCGAAATCTCCTGCCGGTCGGAGCGAATCACGAGCTTTGCGGGCGCGCCGGTGGTCTCGCGCTTCGTGGTCATCACCGCTTTGTCCCCCTGGTATCCGCGCGCTTCAATGCTCCCGGGAGCGTATTTCACCACCCACGCAACATGCCCGTCCTTCTTCATCTTCTTGGTGCCAAGGCTCTGCCCGTTGTGCAGCAACTCCACCTTGTCCAGATTCGAATACACCCACACCGCGATGGTCTTCCCTTCCATGCCCTCCCAGTTCCAGTGCGGGAACAGGTGCAGCACCGGCTCGTTCATCCACCACGATTTGTAGTAGAAGAACGAGTCCTTGGGAAAACCGCACGTGTCGATGATTCCGTACTGCGAGCTGATGTTGGGCCATCCATTGGGCGACGGCTCGCCGCGATAATCGAAACCGGTCCACACGAATCCGCCGGAGAGCCACGGCCGCGCGTTGCAGAAGCTCCACCATCCCTCCGCCGATGCGCGTCCCGTCGTGGTGTACGGATCGTACGAAGCCACATAGCCCTTCGAAGCATCCGTGATGTAGATACCGCGCGTTCCCACCGCGCTCACCGTCTCGGTACCCATCACCGGCTTGGTCGGATTCTTCTTGTGGAATTCCTCCGCCTGCGGATCCATGTAGTTGTAACCTGCTACATCGCACTCTGCCAGGCCCCCCGCCGTACCGATCGCCCCCGTGGGTGCGATGGAAACCGGCCGCGAGCCGTCGAGCTCGTTGCCTAGCGACTTCATCGCCGAGAGAATGGATAAGCCCTTCGCCGTATTCGCCTGGCCCTCTTCGTTGCCCATCGACCACATAAACACGCTGGGCCGGTTGCGATCGCGACGTACCAGGTCTGCGAACTGGTTCATGCCTTCCGGATTCGACGACATCATCCGGGTCTCATCGAACACCAGCATGCCCAGCTCGTCGCAGGCGTCCAGCAACTCCGGCGTAGGTGGATTGTGCGACGTGCGCAGCGAATTGCAGCCCATCTCCTGCAACTTGCGCACGCGATAGTACTGCACCGCATCCGGCAGCGCCACGCCGATTCCCGCGTGATCCTGGTGATTGCATGTGCCCTTCAGCTTGACCGTCTTCCCATTCAGCAGAAATCCCTTGTCCCCGTCGAAGGCCACCGTGCGAATCCCGAAGCGCGTCTCGTAGCGATCCACCGTGCCGCTCTCGGTTTGCAACTCCGTCAGCAGCTTGTACAGGTTGCGCTCTTCGAGCGACCACAGCTTCGGCTGCTTCACTTCGATCTTCTGCTCATAAGTGTGGTCCTCTCCATTGGGAATCGACGCCGGCGAACTCGTACCCCGCCCCACCGTCTCGCCCGATGGACTCAACACCGTGGATATCACGCGCACATTTCTGGCCGCCACGTCCCGGTTGTTCACTTCCGTACGGATTGCCAGGCTGGCCGCACCCGTCCCCACGTCGGCTTTTACGAACGTGCCCCAGCGAGGCACGTGCACCGGGCTCGTCTTCACCAGCCAGACGTGGCGATAGATCCCGGCGCCCTCGTAGAACCAGCCGTCGCTCTGGGTGGCGTCCACGCGCACCAGCAGCACGTTTCTCCCGCCGGCATTGGCGAAGTCGGTGACATCGAAGCCGAACGGATCGTATCCCCCGCTGTGCCGTCCGATATAGAAGCCGTTGAACACCACCATGGTCTCCCGGTAGGCCCCGTCGAATTCCACGGTGATGCGCTTTCCCTTGTCTTCAGCGGGTATTTCGAAAACCCTCCGGTACCAGCCGACGCTCGTGGCGGGATAGTTGCGGCCCAGCGGATAGAAGCCCTTGCTCATGAGCAGGGGATCGTTTTGGAACGGCAACTCGATGGCCCAGTCGTGGGGAAGATCGAGAGGCCGCCACTCGCCATCATCAAACGCGATCGTCCCCGCGGGCATGAAGTTTCCCGTCTTTTGATAATTGCCCGTCACCCCGCCGAACCCGAAATCCTTCGCCGGATCATTGGCGTGGCCGAAATGAAAGCGCCACCCAAAGTCCAGCAGCAGCCGCTCCCGTCCGGCCGCTTTCATCTCCCGCCCGTCCGTATCGCGCAGAGGTGGTTCGAAAGCAAGTTCGGGCGCCACTTCCATGGCGGCCCCCATCGGTCCCATGCCGTGCGCCGCCGCCACCGCGGCGGGAGCCAGAAGGCTGGTCTTCAACATATCCCGGCGTGAAAAGGTTTTCATTTATCCTCCGTAAGTTGCGCCCGCACGCGTCCCCGTGCCGAACTTCACCTGGTTATTCAACATGGAGTTCTTGGCGACCGAAGTATACGCCCTGAGATCGGGGGCGATAAAGGCAGCGGCTCTGCCGGCAAGATCGAAGGAGATCCCGCGCAACGGGATGAAGTGCTTAGCCCCGGCGGAAACCTGCCCCCGGCCCATTCTCATGGTTCGGAGTGTCCCAGTTTTCACCGTGGACGGCCGCGATGCTCATCACTTCATCTGGCCCACCGTTGGCGCGATCCATGAGAATACGAAATCCGTAATCTCCGGGAACTGCGCCACGATCAGCCCCATCGCCGGGACCCCAATGAAGCTCAGCATTCGCAGCCAGAAATGCGATCCCAGCGACCCGGGGGTCGTGTTGGTAATGTGGCTCAGCGTGCTGTCGCGATCCAGGCCCGCAAACACCAGGCCCACCACCGACCCGATGGCCAGCAACAGAAACAGCAACGCAAGGGAAATCGTTGGCCGCGGGGTGAAGGGGTAGAAACCCACGGCCAGCGCAATGGCGGCAAACAACCCCACCACCGACAGCACCATGGTGCGCATCCGTCCCAGCAGGTTCTGCAGATAGCCCACGTAGGTGAGGCAAACGAACTCTTCTCCTGCGCGCACCGGCATATTGTTACTCAGCCTGATGCGTTCATGAGGCCGCTCGCCTTCCCCCGAGGGCTCCTGCACTTCAAGAGAACAGCGCTCCTCGCGCCACTCCGGTTCCAGCAACTCGCCTGTGACAATTTCCGCGCACTCCCTGAAAATCAGCCGGATGGCCTTTGACTCAGGGGTATTCAGCACCGCCAGATCCTTACCTTCATTTCGCTTCTGGATGAATCCCCGCCCTTTGTCCCAGGTGGTGCGCACTGACTCGCGCAGGCGGCCCGGCCAGCAGTTGCGCCATTCAAACCCGTGAAGCTCATTGTCGAGGTGAGACAGAGACTCCATCTGCAGCGAGAAAACTTTGGCGCGAGCCCGCGATCCGGCGCCGCTCATCCGCCACAAGGATCGCATTGACAGGCCCTGCATGGCGGCGAAAGTGCGCCGCAAGGGAACGCGGTCGAGAGCCACCAGCAGGCGTTTCAATACCAGCCATGTGGAATACAACTGCATGCACTCCAGAAGGATCAGGTAAAGCCCGATGCCGATCAATACATGCAGGGTGCGGTTATATGCGGTATTTTCCAGGCTGTGAAGGATCATGTCGAAAGCTTGCATCCACGCCTTCTGCAGCACGATGGAAAGCAACAGGATCAAGAACAGCGGCAGCAGGTATAAAAGCAGCGTCGATTTGCCGAAGTTCGGGAAGGGAAGCGCGGCTTGCTCGATGCTTCTGGCGAGTTGATTGTCTTCGTTCCTTTCGCGTTCCCGCGGGCTGCGCGGCAGCACCGGGCGTCCCTCGCTCAACAGCGCCAGCCCCGAAAGCGATTGCCAGAACCACCAGTAGAACCCTGCCAGAACCGCAACCAGCGGCACCACCGGGGAAACGCCGCTCATGATGTGGGCCGACCGGTACGCGGTCGTCACGCCGCTTTCGCTCTCCCGGCCAAACTCCAAGATCAGCCACCCGGCGGCGCCGAAAAGCACGATGCCCGCGAACATCGATCCGGTCACTAGCCGATGGAACCGCAGCCGCTCTCGTTCCGATCGCTTCAGACTGGCGGCCTCGTTCGCTCCCGGCGCATTCCACCAGCGAAGTTCGATCAGCGCCAACCCGCACGCCGCCACCGTGGCGCCGCCCAATATGAACACCCACGCCTGGTCGCCTGCAGTCAGGAATCGAAAAATGCGCGCACAGGTGAGAAACAGGATCAGCAACAGACAGCAGATTGAAGTCCAGCCTGCCGCGATCAACCCCTGGCCGCGCCGGCCGTGGAGCCGGGTAAACTGCACGAACATGCCCAGGTCCTGCCGATCCCACCCGTACCGGCACGCAAAGTAATGCAAGCCGAAGATAAGAATGGCGAGTACGCAGAGGAATCTCCACGACCCGGTGAGACTGAGATGCTGCGGTAACACTTCGTCCCGGGGACTGGCTGCCGCATGGTTGCGATCCCTCTCTACTATCGCAAGGTTGGAAAACCGCTTCGTATTTCCCAGGGTGTCTTTCAACGTGGCGAGTGGCCAGTACCCATCGCGCCCGATCACTGCGAGCCATGTTGCCGGTTCCGCATCGGCCGATTCCGTTCCCCTTTCAGATTCCCAGAAAGGAAGCGCATAGTCCGGAATGTCCGCCTTGGCCGGATGCCGGAACGGCTGCCGCGATTGGGCCTCCTCCGGGCTCACGCCGGGATCGGTGATTACGAAGCGGCCGGCGAGGTAGGCGCCTTCCATCGTGTATGCCCCGAAAATGCGATGGGCGTGCTGCGGCACGTTCTCCAACTGCCGGGTCCAGTCCTGGCCGCGCGGCAGCAGCGGAAAACTCGACAGCGAAACCACCCCGCGGAACTCGGTCGAATCCACTTCGCGCGCAAACAGCAGGTCCGAGCCCATCGTCACGATGTAGGCCGTGGGATAGGCGCGATGCATGAAACGAGTGAGAAACAGGTAGTCGAGGCTGTTGGTGCTGCGCAGAACAATGTAGCGGATGCCATGCGTCTTCAGCGTGTTCACGATGCCGTACAACTGCGCTTCCTGGGTGAGCGCCAGGTCGTTGCCGCTGAACGGCGCAATGGTATCGGTGTCTTCATGCACGCCGGAGCTGGATTCCGGCCGAAGCACGGTATGCGGCTGGCTGCTGGTGCCGTCCGATTTTCCCCCCGCGGAAAAAATCGACTGTTCCTGGTAAGCCGAACGAAGCGCCGAGATATCGCGCGGATAGTAAAGATGCACCGGCCGGTCGCTTTCGTGATACTCCGGATTGCAGGGAAGATTGTCCCCCGGCTCCGATTCCGAAGAGTGCGCGGCTGCATCCGGCAAACCGCCGTAAGCGGTCTCGTCCTCGGAAATGATCGCGATTTCCGAAAGACGGTAGCTGCGATCCTTGAGATACCGGTAAAGGCGGTCTGTCTGCAGCGCATCGTTCTCTTCAAAATCGGCCGCGCGCACTGGAAGCTTCACAGTGGTGGGCGGCGCTCCCGACGATGGCGCCGGATGCAACTGCCGGTTCAGCCACCGCCATGACGCGCACCCCCGAATCCGCCCCGAGTAAAGCAGCGTGCTGGTGAATGTGCCCGCATACATTCCCGTGTCTTCCAGGGCGCGCACAAACGATGGCATCGAGCCCGAGAAGTTGGGGCCAAGGATGCGCAGCGCCTTGTCGGGCCGACTTTTGCTCGCGTGCCCATCGATCCAGTGCAGCGCGTTGTCCCACTGAATGCGATTCAGCCCCGCAGTCGGCTCTTCGCCCACCACAAAAACAAAAAGACCGCACTGGTACGGAGCATCGCCCGAATGCGACGCCGCGCCCGCTGCATCCCTGCAGTCCGCCCGCGCGCTCCCTGACATGCTCTTGCGGAACAGGATCAGTCCCGGACACACTTCCCGCTCCGCGGCTTCCTTGTTCTCCGCGTTGCGATCGGACAGCGATCCATACTCGATACGATCGGTCTTCCACGGCAGCCACGATGAATCGTAGGTGTACCGCTCGTCCTGCGCGGCCTGCTGGACGGCCTCCAGCGTGCGGTCGAATTGCAGGCTCAGGTGCGTGTGCCGCGGATCGGGAACGGTCACCAGCATCAGGCGGATGCCAGGCGGCAACTCGCCCGGTGTGAGCTTCTGTTTCTGCGCCGATCCGTACAGAAAGCGATCGATGAGACGCGCGATTTCCCCGTTCTTGTTGGGATTCTGTTCTGCCTCGCCCGCTTTGCTCGGTCCGGCGGGCGGAGACTCGAAAGCCTGGCAGGTGGTTTCCTCGCGCACGAATGTGGCGGGCATGACCGCGATCTTCTCCTCCGCCCGTACCCCGGCCGCTTCCCGCATGCTCGCCGGTCCGCTTGCCAGGCGTAGACCGGTGACCAGGAATGCGAACAAGGCGAAGTATCCCGCGCCGCGCTTCATCGCTTCGTCTCCTCAACCATCCCGCACAAACCCATCCGGACCACCCCCGCCGGGCGCCCCGTGAGCATTCACTTGTGTTAAAAAACAGCGGGTCGTTTCAACGCACAGGAACCTCGTTGACCAGGGACGCGATCCCGCCAGGATGCATGATGCAAAGGAAAGCCCAGTTTCACGATGATGTTACCGCTTACCAACCCCGGGGGTCACCAGCTTTCTATCTGGGCGGTGCTTCAGCTTCCCACCGCGGCCCATGGACGATCGTAACGGCAGTAAGGAGATCGGCCGCAAATGCAATGCCTGCGACCCGCTCGTCTAGTATGAATAAGTGCGCGCGCCAAGATTCCCCCTTGCTGTTGTAATGCTTTTCCTGGTTATGATGGCCCTTGGGGCCACGCCGGCGGGCGCTTACTCCCTGCTTACTCACGAGCAGCTCATTGACCTCACCTGGAACGACTCCATCGTCCCTCTCCTGTTGAGCCGTTATCCATCCCTTACTCCCGCGCAAGTCGAGCACGCCCGCGCCTATGCCTACGGCGGCTGCGTCATCCAGGACATCGGTTACTATCCCTTCGGCGACCAGTTCTTTTCCAATCTCACCCACTATGTGAGGACCGGCGATTTCGTTGTCAATCTTTTCCGTAACGCGGGCAATGCCGATGAATTAGCTTTCGCCATCGGCGCCCTCTCCCATTACATCGGCGACGCGGAGGGCCACTCGCTCGCCACCAATCGCGCCGTCCCCATTGAATTCCCCCGCCTGGGCAAAAAATACGGTCCGGTCGTCAATTACGGGGAGGGTAAGACACAGCACGTCAGAACCGAATTCGCCTTCGACATCAACGAACTCGCGCATGATCGCATGGCGCCGTTCCGCTACCAGAAGCACATCGGGCTAGCCTTGCCCGTTCGCCAACTCGCGTTGGCCTACTACCAGACCTACGGCCTCACCAAGGGATTCTCCGGCGCCCGCGAACAGCGCATCAACGTTGGCGCCTACCGATTCGCCGTCCGTGCCTTCATTCCTCGCATCGCGCGCGCCGTCACCATCCTGCATCGACAGGTGGAGCCGGCCGACCCCAATACGCCGGAAATTCTTCAATTGCGCAAGGAAGTGGCCGCGGTCGCGGCCGAGAATCACTGGGATCAATACCGCAGCAAAGCGGGCATCGGTATCTACTCGCTCGCCGCGCTCATCTTCATCCTGCCCAAGATCGGACCGCTCCGTATGGCCGCGGTCAAGGGTCCCACCGTGAACACCCAATCCGAATACGTGCACAGTGTCGCGGTCTCCACGGGGGCTTTGCGCCGCATCCTCGCCCGATTCACTCCGCCCCCCCAGCAGCTTGCCTCCGCCGCCCAGGCCGCATCCTCTGACGTCCATTCCCAGCCGTCCCCGTCGCATCCCCTTGCTGAAAACCCTTCCCCGGCAGCCCGCACTCCCCGCGATTCCCGTGATCCCCGCCATCCCCTCAAGAACCGCGATCTCGATACCGGCAACGTCGTGCAGCCTGGCGGTTATCGCCTCACGGACGCAACCTACGCCGAACTGCTTCACATACTCGCGCAGCAGTCGAAGGCCATTCCTCCCGGCATCAAGGAAGACATTCTGGCTTACTACGCCAATCTCGACCTTCCCATAACCACCAAAAAAGATCCTGAAAAATGGAAGCAGGTCCTGGCCGATCTGGAGACATTGAAGAACGTCCCGACCAGTCCCGAGTTGAAGCCATATCCTACTTACGGAGAGGACGAGGAAGATCAGCAATAAGGCATCCCTGGGGAAGGCATCTCTGGGATGCAGGTCAAATCGAGAGGCATCTGTCCATGTTTACGTTCAGGCCCATCGGCTTCATCGAAAGTCCCTACATGCAGTCATCGGAAATCCCCAAAGGTTTATGCGCCCGCCACGATGCCGAGGGCATTCTGAAGATCCTGCCGGAATTCGCGCCGGGCCTTGCGGATATCGAGGGCTTCTCGCACTTGTTCGTGCTCTGGGTGTTCGATCGCAGCGGGGGTTTCGACCTTACCGCCTGCCCGCCTTCCGATAACCGCACTCACGGCGTCTTCGCGACCCGGTCGCCGCGCCGCCCCAACCCCATCGGGCTCACCGTGGTTCAACTCCTCCGTCGCGATGGGTCGGATATTCACGTGCGCGGCGTGGACATGCTACAGGGCACCCCCATCCTCGACATCAAGCCCTACTTGTCCAGTGTCCCCGCGGAGAAACTGCGGCGCGGATGGCTGGCAGAAGCCGAAAAGAACAAAGGCCTGCAGTCTCCCCATTCCGACTAGGGCCCAATCTCAATCGCACTGAGCGCTTCGCGGCAGCACGACGTCCAGATCAGAGTGCCGGAGCACCAGAGTGCCGGAGCATTCCAGGGATTTCAGCCAAGCAACTTCTTTGCGCCGGGTCGCATCGAACTTCCGTACTGCGCACCCCCGAACCCGTGCATTTATGTCTCCCTAGGCCCCGCAAACCGCCGGCCGTTGTCGAGCATCTTCCACGGCACGTGTGTGCGGGTGCCCTCTCATTTCCCACCAGGAGTCATTACCGATGGCGTCAACCGTTCAGCAGCCCGAATTAGGGCAGGATGGTCAGGGACCGCTTCCCCCCAGTGGCCAGGAACCCCCTGCCTCCGGGTGCATGGCGGCCATCCTGGAGAGCCTGAACACCATGAAGAATGGCGACTTTACTGTTCGCCTGCCTGTCTCATGGACCGGTCTCGCCGGAAGAATAGCGGACAATTTCAACGAGATTGTCGCCACCAATGAGCGCATGGCTCTGGAGCTGAAGCGCGTCGGCCAGGCGGTCGGCAAAGAGGGCCGGACCCGGGAGCGCATTCGACTCGAACGGCGCCGTGGCGCATGGGATGAAATGGAGGTCTCCGTCAACACGCTGGTGGAGGACCTGCTGCGGCCCACCAACGAGGTCACCCGCGCCATCGCCGCCGTCGCCCAAGGGAACCTCACCCAGACCGTCCGGCTCGATGTCGACGGCCGTCCCCTCGAAGGCGAGTTCCTGCGCTCCGCCAATATCGTCAACACCATGATTCAGCAGCTCGGCATCTTCACCGCCGAAGTCACCCGCGTGGCCCGCGAGGTCGGCACCGACGGAAAGCTGGGCGGCCAGGCCGTCGTGCCCGGCGTGGCCGGCACATGGAAGGACCTCACCGACTCGGTGAACTCCATGGCCTCCAACCTTACCGGCCAGGTGCGTAACATCGCCGAAGTCGCTACCGCCGTCGCCAGCGGCGATCTCTCCCGCAAAATCACGGTCGACGTACGCGGCGAAATTCTGCAACTCAAAGAAGCCATCAATACGATGGTGGACCAGCTGCGATCGTTCGCTTCCGAAGTGACACGCGTGGCGCGTGAAGTAGGTACGGACGGAAAACTCGGCGGACAGGCTGTGGTGCCGGGCGTCGCCGGTACGTGGAAAGATCTTACCGACTCGGTCAATGCCATGGCCGGCAACCTCACGGCGCAGGTTCGTAATATTGCCGAGGTCACGACGGCGGTGGCCAATGGCGACTTGTCACGTAAGATCACGGTGGACGTTCGCGGCGAGATCCTTGAATTGAAGAACACGATTAACATCATGGTCGATCAGTTGAACGCTTTCGCCGGTGAAGTTACACGTGTGGCGCGTGAAGTCGGAACAGAAGGAAAACTGGGCGGACAAGCGGTGGTGAAG
>DASXXV010000105.1:0-10618 GCA_036502905.1 Occallatibacter sp.
CGGCAGCGAGTTGCTGGCCCGCACCGGGCAGCGGATGCGGGAGCTGAGCCGCAAGCAGGACTACTGCTTCCGCTACGGCGGCGACGAGTTCGCGATCATGATGCCCGACACCGATGCATACACTGCCATGGAGCAGGCGACCACCCTGCACCGCGCGCTGCTGTCCACGCGTTTCCGCATGAAAAACGCTCTCCAGCTCACGGTGAGCGCCAGCGTAGGCCTGTCAACCGCACCCCGGGACGGAACATCGGTACATGCCATCATCGGCGCCGCCGATACGCGCATGTACGCGGTTAAGACCAACGGCCGCGGGCACGTGCGCGGAATTTAAATGCATGTCGCTGGATTGCGTGCCGTCCTCCTGAACCCGCAACCGGGAACCCGCTTTATCCCCCCCGTCAATGTCTGAGACCCGACATTTAGCCATCTTTTAACTCTGTGGAAACGGTGCGTGCACGGAAGCGCGCGATGATGCATGCAGTGAAGTACCAACTACGCGCCTCGACGCGCTAAATCTAACCCTGGCTCGTCCCCTTTCCGCCCGCCGCACGATTCGCTCGTAAACGAAGTCACCCCAGCTCGGCACGCGTCGCAAAGCACTCGCGCGGATGCAATCGTGTGTCTTTTTCTCGACTCGCGGCACACCATGTGGAGCTTCATCCATCCGGAGGTTTGGACAAAGATGAAATTGTTGGCCTCGATTCTGCTGGCTTTATCCATATTGTTGCTTCAGACAACCGTGCCCGCAGCCCAGGCGCAGTTTCCGCCCCAAATCCAGAACATCGTCATCGTGGTTCAGGAAAACCGGACCCCCGACAATCTTTTCCATTACCTGACGCCGGCGTGCCCCATTCCTCCCAATGCCGCTGGGCTCACCGCGTGCACGCCCGCGGTCTCGGCGAGCTGCTACAACATCGCCCACTGCGGTGTTTCGAACCAGGGAGGTACACCTCAGCCCGTGCCGCTTGCACCCGTGCCGCTCTACGGCAGCGCACTGCCGCAGCACTCGCATTGGAGCTTCGAAAAAATGTGCGACCCCGATCCCGCCACGCTCCAATGCCGCAACGACGGCGCATGGCAGATCACAGTGCCCACGGGCGGATCCTACGGCTATGTCGAAAACACCGCGGTGACGAATTTCGACGGGTCCGCCGGGCACATTCTCGACCCCTACCTGGCTCTCGCCAAGCAGTATGGGTGGGCCAACTACATGTTCCAAACCAACCAGGGAGCCAGCTACCCGGCCCACCAATACTTGTTCGCGGGCACTTCGGCGGCCACCGCGGCGGATGACGCGAAGTCCACCTACCTGGCCGAGGACTTCAGCACCATTTATGCATCCGGCTGCCTGGCGCCGCAGGGCGCGACCAACAACGTCATCTCGCCCGTTATCGGTTCGGTAACGGCGAAATGCGCTCCGTTTGACGACCGCTCCGTACAGGAGTGCCCGGTCACGAATACCGGCCTGATCTATCCCACCGATCCGGTAGGGTCCTTCTGCCACACGCACCAAAGCATGGCGGACGTCCTCGACGCGCACGGCATCAGCTGGAAATACTACGCCTCCACCGCGGGATCGCTGGCCACCGCGCCGGTGTCCTACAAGAACATCTGCAATCCGGCGTTTGTGAATCCCAATGGCGATCCGTCCTCCGCGCTGGAATGCACTGGCCAGGAATGGAACGCCAAGGTGGATCTGAAGCAGCACGGAGCCGACTTTTTCAACGACGTCTGGGGTTGCAAGCTCCCGCGCGTGAGCTGGGTGATTCCCGACGACCGCTGGTCCGATCACGCCGGGGGCAATGACTACTGGGGACCATCGTGGGTGGCGGCCATCATCAACAATATCGCCGAGCGCAAGCAGTGCCCGGCCGGCACGCCCGATGCCGGACAGACCTATTGGCAGAACACCGCGATCCTGGTCACCTGGGATGACTGGGGCGGCTGGACGGACCATGAGCCGCCGCATTACGCCTCCGCACTGCCTTGCAAATCCACCACCTGTCCCGGGGATTTTGAGCACGGCTTCCGGGTTCCGCTGGTAGTCGTGTCCGCCTACACACCGCAGGGTTTCATCAGCAATCAGCAGCATGACTTCGGCAGCATCCTGCGCATGATCGAGGGTGTGAATCATCTCACCGAAGGGCAGCTGGGATTTGCCGATGCGCGAGCGGCCACAGACCTGCACGAATTCTTCAGTTTGAGGACGCCGCGCGTTTACCACCTTATTCCGGCGGAGAAGAACGCGACCTACTTTCTCACCATGCCGGCCGCCATGCCGGCCCTGACGCCGGATACAGACTAGCCAGGGGGCGCTATTTCACGGGGTGCCCACCTTCGGGTACCCCACGTTCGAGTAGATCGAAAATCGTGCAACGGCGGGACCGGAACGGCATTACTCCTCTTCGTCAGGCTGCTTCTCGGCATGGTTCTCCGCCAGTTTCTCCAGCTGATTCCGCCAGTCCAGCGACTCCACGAAGGTCCGCGACTCCCTCCACCCGGCCTCGACAATGACGTGCAATTCCAGATAAACACGAGTGCCCAGGAGCGACTCGATCTGCTTGCGCGCGCCGGTGCCGATCTCCTTCAGCTTCGATCCCCCCTTGCCGATCAGGATGGCCTTCTGGCCGGCGCGCTCGCAGTAAATAGCGGCGGCGATGCGGGTCAGCGGGAGCTTTGCGGGCCCACCCTTCTTGCGCGGCGGTTCCGCAGCAGGTTCCTCGAAGCGTTCGATCACCACCGCCGACGCATACGGCACTTCCTCCCCGGTCTCCACCAGAATGCGCTCCCGGATCAACTCGGCGACCATGAAGCGCGTCGGCTGATCGGTGTACTGGTCTTTGGGGAAATAGCGCTCGCCGGCCGGCAATACCCCCACGATCTTCTCCAGCAACACATCCAGACCGTCGCGTTTGCGGGCGCTCACCGGGATGATCTCGGCGAAATTGTGCTGCCTGGTGAGCGAATCGATCATCGGCAACAGTTGGTCTTTCGCCACGAGGTCGATTTTCGTCAGCACCAGGAACACCGGGCAATCGAGCTTGCGCACCAGGCCAAAGAGAAACTCGTCTTCGCTGGACCATGAAGGGGCCGGCCTGTCGGAACCGGCTGCCCCAGGTTTCGCTTCTGAAACCGGATCGCCGTCCTTGGTACGCAGCCCCACCCGCCGGGTAGCATCCATCAGCACCAGCACCAGGTCGCGCGTATCCAGCGCGGCGTAGACTTCCTGAAGCATGCGCCGGTCGAGCTGCGATCCCGGCTTGTGCACGCCGGGCGTATCCACGAAAACAATCTGCGCGGCCGGACGTTTCCCCTTGCGCGCGGGAACCTCCACCACGCCCGCAATGCGATTGCGCGTGGTCTGCGGCTTGGCGGTAACAATGGCGACCTTTTCGCCGATGAGCGCATTCAGCAGAGTGCTCTTGCCCACGTTAGGCCGGCCGAGAATGGCAACAAATCCGGATTTCAAGGGCTCTCCTCAGTTTCATTATCGGCCAATGTTATGTCTGCGGCCGCCTGCGGTCGGAGATATGGGAAATGACGGCCCACGAATGGCGAAGTTGGAAAGCAATCAGAACAGTAACCCGGCTTGTGCTCTAGGCTTCCCAACCTTCGGCGCGGGCTTTTTCAAAGGAGCCGTTGTGGGTCGGCGGCGCGGGGGGAAACACTCGAACCCGATCGACGCGACGGTCGGTGGAGGCCACCACTTCCATGCGCAGCCCCGCACTTTCCAGCATCACCACTTCCCCCGCATGGGGAATTCGACCCTCGAGTTCGCTCACCAGGCCGCCCATGGTGGTGGCCTCGTACTCCTCGGGAATATGGATCTCGGCATCGAACAGGTTGCCAAGCTGGTCGACGGCAAAGCTGCCCGGTACCAGCCACGAACCCTCCGCCTCGCGCTGCAGGTCCTGGGCGGGCGCATCATCCTCATGCTCGTCGCGGATCTCGCCCACGATCTGCTCGAGCAGATCCTCAATGGTCACCAGTCCCGCCACGCTGCCGTATTCGTCGATCACGATGCGCATGTGCTGCTTCTCGCGCTGCATCTCGCGCAGCAGTTCGTAACCCTTCTTGGTTTCCGGCACGAAGACTGCCGATCTCTGGATGCTGGCCACCGTGCGGGTGCGCGCTTCCTCGTCCGTGATCTGCAGCAGGTCATGAGAGAAGGCAATGCCGGTGATGTTGTCGATGGTGCCCTGGAAAACCGGCACACGCGAGTATTTGTGCTCTTTCAGCATGGCCAGAAAATCTTCCAGGGTGGTGGTGTCGCGCACCACGAACATGCGCGGCCTGGGGGTCATCACTTCGCGCACCAGCTTGTCGCCGAATTCAACCGCGGAGCGCACCAGGTCGCGGTCGGTCCTCTCCAGAATGCCTTCTTCTTCGCCGGCCTCCAGCAGCGCCTCCACGTCGCCCGCAGCTTCCTCCTGGGTTTTGGCGGGAGCCTCGGCCAGCGATACCACCGAGGAAAAGAAGCGGATCACGAACGTGATGGGCGTCATGCACCACAGCATGATCCGGATGGCCCACAGTAACCGCACCGCCCAGCGTCCTTCCGTGCGCTCAAAAAGCAGCCACGGGATCACCTGGTTGCAGAACACCACCACCAGCACCACTCCCAGAAAAGCCTGCGCAATCTCCGGGTACGTGGGCCGGCCCATGTGCGGACCGCGATCGAACAAAACCGCCCCGAACTCCAGGGCGATCACCCCCAGCGCGAGTTGCTGCAGAACCGCAGCCGAGATGGCCGCGTGCCCGCGCGTCAGTCCCAGGTGCGGCTCGATTTTGTCCTCCCAGATGTCGAGGTTTTCCTGCACCTCCCGGGAGAGGATCTTGCCGAATTCGGCATAGACGCGGCTGATGTAGGAGGCCAGCGCCTCCACCAGCGCCAGGAGCACCACCATCGCGATGGCCAGCGGGCTCATGCGCGCGGGCTCCGCCGGGCTGGGGAGGTTCGAGAGTCTTTCCGGGCGGGGATGGATTGGTGGCCTCCCACCCTCGCGACAGAACCAAGTCGCGGGGATGGGGCACGGAGCGGGGTTGGCCGTTCGGCGGCGCGTTCGATCAGGCCCTGGGGGAGCCCGAGCCGCCCGCGCAGCAGGCGCTCGCGCCTGGCCATCTGCCCGGTATCGCGTTCGTGATCGAACCCGGCCAGGTGGAGCAGCCCATGGAGAATCAGCACCTTGATTTCGACCCCCAGCGTATGTCCCTGTTCACGCGCCTGGCGCAGTGCCGTGGGAACGCTGATGGCGAGATCGCCGGCGACTTCCTGAGCGGCTGCTTCTGCCGCCGGAAATGACAGAACGTCCGTGGCCTTGTCCTGCCCGCGAAACTGGCGATTGAGCCGGCGGATGTTCCTATCGGTGGTCAACAGGACGGAAACCTGTCCCTGCAGCCGGACCGACGCCTGGGCCTCGCCGAGAAAACGGGAAAGCGTTCGCGCCGACGGCAAGCGGGAAGCCCGGTCAGCCGGGGTGGAGACGGTCGAGGGAGCCCTCTTCGTGACGGACGTATGGGGAGTGGGGTCAGGGTCCATTTCGGGGGCCCCGCGAACGGGTTCTTGTACGCGGGGGGATAAGTCTGGGTCGAGGAGAATCATCGTGCACGGGGCTTGGCCGCAGCCAAGCCCCGGATCACCTTATATTCTACGCGAACTGCCGGTTTACTGCGGCTTGCCCTGCGTGGGGCGCGGCTCCCGGGCTTCCGGATCCATCCCTTCGCCGATGCCCAGCGGCAGCTCCTGCTGCTGCGGCTTGGCGCTCTCGTAGGCGCGCACGATCCGCTGCACCAGTGCGTGGCGGACCACGTCGGAGTCCTCGAAATGGCAGAAACGCATGCCTTCCACGCCTTCGAGCACGTTGATCGCGTCCACTAGCCCGGATTTGCGCGGGTTGGGCAAATCGATCTGCGTGATGTCCCCTGTGACCACCACCCTGGAGTTGTTCCCCATGCGGGTAAGGAACATCTTCATCTGTTCGATGGTGGTGTTCTGGGCCTCGTCCATGATGATGAAGGCGTCGTTCAGGGTGCGCCCGCGCATGAAAGCCAGCGGCGCCACCTCGATCACATTGCGCTCCAGCATCTTGTCGACCTTCTCCGGATCGAGCAAGTCATAGAGCGCGTCGTACAAAGGCCGCAGGTATGGATCCACCTTCTCCTGCAGCGAACCGGGCAGGAAGCCCAGTTTCTCGCCGGCCTCCACCGCGGGGCGCACCAAGACGATGCGGCTTACCTTCTTGGCGTTCATGGCAGCTACGGCCATCGCCACGGCCAGGTAGGTTTTGCCGGTGCCCGCCGGGCCCACGCCGAAAACCATGTCGTACTGCTCGATGGCCTCGACGTACTTCCGCTGATTGAGCGATCGCGGCTGGACGGTTCGCTTGATGCCGGCGGAGCGCGCCTTGCCCGAGTCCACCAGCGAACGCAGGGTGATCGCAGGATCGGCCACGACCAGTCGCAGCATCCCGTTCAGTTCCCCATTGTGCAGATTGACGCCCTGCCGGCGGAGTGCCTCGAAGTCCTGAAAAATGCGCTGCACGCGAGCTACGCCCTCTGCCGCCCCTTCCACGTGCACCGCGTCGGAGCGAAGATCGATCTGGACGCCAAGGTTATCTTCCATCAACCTGAGGTTTTCATCGCGGGTCCCATACAGGGGCTCAAGGTTTGGGGTGATCTCCAGAGCGATCTTCAATGTTTTTTTTGTCCTCCGAAACTGCGGCTTGGTGTGCAATAGCGATGGCCTCGCCTCGCCCCGCGCTGCCCTGCGGCAGAAGAGGAGGCGAAAACAAGGCCTGGAATATTGGATGCGGTATGGGACCGGAAGGCGCAATGCCGGGCCCGGAAGAGCGGAACCCGGCCGGGGCTGAGCGTAAGCCGACGGCGGCCTGGAACTGCCTCGATAACCCGCGGGTTGGCGTATGCGACCAAATCCGGTATCTGGGCCTCAGAGTAGCGCCGCTGGATTTCCCCGTCAATGCCGCACGTCAAAGAAACCATTAAAAGTTCTATCCCGGGTAACCGGGCCAATACGGTGCTGGTTTCTATGACGTTTAGCTTCCGCCTTCGCACTCCGTGCCCCTCCCGCAATCTGTCTGCTCCCGGCGTCCCTCGTCCAATCGATCGCGGTTCATGCGATGTACCTTGCGGGCGGCCTGAAAGCGCACCAGCCCCTGGGCCTGGTCGAACGTCACCGCAAAGTCCTGCAACGATAGGGCGCCCAGGTTGCCGACCGGTATCTCTTCACTGACCTCGACGAATGGCTGCCTGAATACGTGGCCGCCCAGCGCAATCTCTCCTTTCATAACCCCGCCGCGGAGCAGGAAGTTGCTGGATTGGCTTTGCGCCCGAACCGGGACCTGGGTGTGCGCGGCGAACTCCACCGGCGAATCCGCGCTGCCGGGAAGGTTGATGCCGCCTCCCCCCGAATCAATCTGCGCCAAAACATTCTGCTTCCCGATTGTGAGCGCCACCACGGGAACGTTTCGGGGAGTGGAAAACGGCAATACGTCGAGGTCGGATCCCGTCGTCAGACCGGTGTCGTCCAGCCGCAGGCAGCGGCGGGGGAAGTCCAGGGTCAATACCATCTCGCGAAACAGGGCGAATCCAAGCACGCCATCGTAAGCGCCCAGGGTGGTAAGGGGCTTGTGCACCATGGCCCGCACCGAGTGAAACGCTCGCCCCGGAAGCTCGACGTCATCCACCAGAACCTCGTCCACCGTCCGACCGGACTTTCCGGTGAGATCGACCAGCCGCGTGCTTCCAACCAGGGGCAGCTTCAGTTCCTTCACCAGCGTCGGGGAAACGATGGCTTGGCGCGAGGTTCCGGTGTCGACGGCGAATGTGTACGGCCCCCGCCCATTGAGCATCACCCTTACGAACGGGACACCCCTGCGCAGCTGCAGCGGAATCGAACACGAGCCGGTGACGGCCGATGCTGACGCGGTAAGAACGAACCCCAGAACCAGGAAAAGTCCCCAGCGCAACTTGCACATCCTGCCCCTTCTTCCAGCAGAAGCCTTGGGGAATCAGGTTATTCTGGGCCGATCCTTCCTCGCGCGATGTGTTGCGGCTCACATGTGTAAATGGGGTGTGAAAATCCCCGCATTTCTCGCCAGACTGGGAGCGTGGGACTGGGAGCGTGTATGATGTGCGCCGTTAGCGGCAGGCATAATCCTGAGCCACTAAAAGGATTCCCTGAAAGGACGAACCAACCATGAAATCTCTTGCCCTGCTCTGCAGCGCCGCAGCCCTGACCCTCGCCATGACGGCCTGCAACAACCCGGCATCGCAAACCGCGCAAACCCCGCCCGACACGCACGAAGCCGACGTGAAAGCGATCACCGACGCCGAAACCCAGGCCAATAGCGCGTGGGCGACCAGGGATGCCGACAAGGTCCTGGCCTTTTATGCCGATGACGCTGTCCTGATGACTCCGGGCGCGGAAGCCGTGAAGGGCAAAGATGCCATCAAGAGCGATATCGGCGGCATGCTGGCGGACAAGGCTCTTTCGCTCACCTTCAAGTCGACAAGGGTCGACGTGGCGAAGTCGGGGGACCTCGGCTATACCCAGGGCGATTATCAGCTGGCCGTCACCGATCCTGCCTCCCACAAGGTGGTGCACGACCACGGCACCTATGTCACCACCTTCCGCAAGCAGCCGGACGGTTCGTGGAGGGCGGTGGCCGACATTGCCACATCGGCGGTGCCGCCGGCGCCGCAGAAGCACTAGGGCTTGGATCGCGGTCGCGCCCCGCCGTCTGTCTTCGGGTTCACGGGGACGGGGGCGACTGGGTGCCCGCGTTCCCTACCATTTCCGGAGATCAAGATCATGATTCGCAGACAGCCGTCCATTCCCCTGAAAGAGCACGGAATCAAGAAAGCCGCTTCAGGAATCACTGTTCCGCCCATGATCGGGCCTGAAAAGTCAGTGGATGTGGAAAGCTATCTTGCCCGATGCCCGGAACCGCATCGGACCACCCTGGAGAAGCTTCGCGCCACCATCGGTTCGGTGGTTCCCAAAGATGCCACGGAGGCCATCAGCTACGGCATGCCCAGTTTCCAGTACAAGGGCGGACTGGTGGCATACGCGGCCTTCAAGGAGCATTGCAGCTTCTTTCCCATGAGCGGCCGGCTGGTGGAGGAATTCGCCGCTGAGCTCAAGGGCTACAAGACGTCGAAGGGAACTATCCAGTTCCCGGTCGATAAGCCCCTGCCGGCCGGGCTGGTGAAAAAGATGGTCAAGGCCCGGATCGCCCAGAACGAGGCTAAGAAGGGGAAGGCGTAAGAGGCGGTGAGCCCGAAATCCCGGTTCCAACCATGGCGGGAGCGCCGGCCGCCGTCGGGATTTCCCCGAGTGATTCAAATCACAAGCCCCCTATAGACAGAGTTGGTACAACAGGAGTAAAGAGGTCTTCTATGTGTCTTGCGATTCCAGGTCGAGTGGAAGAAATCACCTCGGACGGGGTGATTCGCATGGGGCGGGTGAACTTCGGAGGCGTCGTCAAACGCGTCTGCCTCGACTACGTCCCCGAGATCGCGGTGGGAGACTACGCGATTGTGCATGTTGGATTCGCTCTCTCCAAAATCGATGAGAAGACCGCCCAGGAGACTCTGGACACTTTTCGCGCCATGGGAGTGCTGGAGGAGGAACTGGCCAGCGAGGAAGAGGTCCTCGCCCGCGCGGCGGCCGCACCTCAATCTCCCTGCCCGGATGGGAGTTGCGGCCCGATCGAATCGATTCCCCGGAAATCGGAAACCCCGGTGAGCTGACGGGACGGCCGGCGCGATGGCCACTACCGTCATTAGCACGAAACAAGCTTCCGCAACCCGTCTTCGAGGCGATCCGAACGGATCGTAACCGCGCATGAAGTATCTGAACGAGTTTCGCAACGGCGAGATCGCGCAGCGGATAGCGCGCGAAATCCACCAGGCGGCCTCCCGTCCATGGAAAATCATGGAAGTCTGCGGGGGCCAGACCCACTCCATCATCAAGAACGGCATCGACCAGATGCTGCCGACGAACATCGAGATGGTGCACGGGCCGGGGTGCCCGGTTTGCGTTACCCCGCTGGAGCTGATCGACAAGGCCCTGGCCATTGCCGCCCAGCCGGGCGTGATCTTCTGTTCGTTCGGCGACATGCTGCGCGTACCCGGCACGGAAGGCGACCTGTTCCAGGTAAAGGGCCGCGGCGCCGAGGTGCGGGTGGTGTATTCGCCACTGGATGCGGTGGACTTGGCGGCGAAGCACCCGGACCGCCAGGTGGTGTTCTTTGGGGTAGGCTTCGAGACCACCGGGCCGGCCAACGCGATGAGCGTACACGTGGCCAGGAAGCGCGGCCTTAAGAACTTCTCCGTGCTGGTGTCGCACGTGCTGGTGCCGCCTGCCATCGAAGCCATCATGAGCTCGCCCGGCAACCAGGTACAGGCGTTTCTGGCGGCCGGCCATGTCTGCAGCGTGATGGGCTACTGGGAATATCCCCCGCTGGCAGAGAAGTACAGGATTCCCATCGTGGTCACGGGCTTCGAGCCGCTCGATCTGCTGGATGGCATCCGGCGGGCCGTGATCCAGCTCGAATCCGGGCGCTACGAAGTGGAGAACGCCTATGCCCGCATCGTG
>DASXXV010000106.1:0-14744 GCA_036502905.1 Occallatibacter sp.
AACACAATCGCCTGCGCGCCGGGAACAAACTGCTTCGTGTCGAGTTCTTCGAGGATGCGATCCGCAGGCGGACAATCGGAGCAGCCTTCCGAAGTAAACAACTCAACTAAGACCGGCACGCGTGCCTGGTCCTGCGCGGGGTGCGGCGATTGTGTCGACGCGCGAAATACCAACGAAATGGCGAAGAATGCGAGTATCGCGACCGTCCATATGGCGCCGCGAACCCGACCTGGGGAGACCATACAGACATGAGACTATTCTGCTGGTACGGCGGTTACACAGAATTGTTGCGAGTCGGCCCGGCAGAATCACGAACTCCAGCAGGCCCTAATTCTCCCGATAAGGACTCTTCAGGTATTTGCGCGCCGTATCGGCCCGAGAAGTGTTCGGCCCCGCGTCAATGGCTCCCTGGTAATTCTTGACCGCCAGCGGACGTTCCCCGATGAGATCCCGGCATTGGCCTGCGGCAAGCAGGCAACGGATCTTCAGTTCCGGACCGACATTCGCAGTCCCCGCCGCTTGTTCGTAAGCCTCCGCCGCTTCCAGATAATGCCGCTGGCCGCGCAGAGCATCGCCCATTCCAAAGTACGCAAGTTCGAGCCTTGCCGAGGCGAAATACCCGGGCTTCGCCGCGTCCGCGATCACTTCTCGATACCCGTCCACAGCCTTCATCCCTTCCCCCGCATCCTTTCGCAGGTTGGCTTCTTCCAGGCAGAAGAGAAAATCATGCGGGTATTGATCTTTGAGCGAGCGCACCACTTCGATGGCCTCCTTGTACTTCCCCTCGCGGCGGAGGAACAGCGCAATTACTGTACGCGCATCCACGGACGTCAGCACCGCGCGGTTGGCGGCGTCGTGCAGCATCTCCATGCCTTTGCTTTTTGAGCCGGTGATGCCCACGAAGCCGATGAAGATCTTGAACGGCAGCGGCAGCGCACCAACCACGTATTCGTATACGCCCGTAATCAGCTTGGCATCCGCGTAGTCGGGATCGATTTGCAGAACGCGCGCCGAATCGTCTTTGGCCTTGGTCGCCAGGCGAAAGCCCGCCCCGAATCCCCGCTCCACCATGGCGATGTATGTGCATTTCAGGCTGCGAGCCCAACCGCGCGCGAACAGCGCATCCACGTCATTGGGGTTCTTGCTCACGCGCCAGTCGGCTTCGCGCACCGCCTCGTCGGCCAGGGCGAAGATGCGGTCGCGCATCTTTACGTCCTCCTGAACGGCGTGGCGGCCGGTCAGGAATCCATCATTCGCATAGAAAGTCGTGTCGAGAAGGTCGAGCCGGTAGAGTTCCTGGAAGACCATAGCATCCAGTAGCAGGGCTGTGGCCTGGGGATCTCCGGGATGCGCCTCGTGGACGCGTTCGAAGCCTTCAATCGCACCCGGGAAATCGAGGAGGTAGAAACGGCTGAAGGCTTCCTTGACGATGGGATCGAGATTGAGAGGATTGGTGTGCGCCGGGGCGCTGTTCCCCGCCTTCGCCCCAACCATCAGCAGCGCCAGGGCCACAACCGTAAACGTCCAACTGAGCCGTTTCATCTCCTCTTATTTTCGCACCGCAGTGGTTGCACCGATTTGCCGCTCACCCTGCCGGGAGCGCTCAGTTCGCGCAGGTCGCCTCACCGCATTGCAGAGCTGTCTTCAGCAGGTTGGCCAGCCGGGCTCCTGCCAGGCCCACGCGCTGCTTCGCGATCTGCTGCGCATTGGCGGTGTAGGCCGCATTCAACGTGAACGGGCCCAGGCCAGTGCCAACCGGATCGACATATACGGTGCTCCCGGCCAGTTTGTAGCTCTCCGCCGCCCAGTCATCTTCCTTGTCATCGCTGACCAGCGACGCGTCGGCATCCGGCAAAGTACCTGCCGCCTTGACGGCGGTCATGAAGCTTTTTGTGTCGCCCTCACCCAGGGCGCCATCCCAGAAGGCGTGCAACTCCTTGGCCGGACCGGCGACCACCACGAGGTTTCCGCCCTCGTCTCCCTTGGGATTGGCAGCCGATACCCGCGTGGAGCAATGCAGCGGCTGGTGGACGTCGCCTACCAGGTGAATGAGCCAGACCAGGTCATAGGACTTGACTTCGTCCGGGATCTTACTTGCCAAAGCGGCGCGAAAAGCAGCGATCTTCAGCGTTGCCGTGGGGCTTGAAAGCGGCTGGAGATTCCCGGTATCTCCGCCCAACGGCGTATTCACGAAGTGCCAGTACTTATGCGCGCCATGATCGGTGTACCCATTGTTGAGGGTAGCCAGTTCATTGTGTGGCGGCGTATCCGTGCCGACATAATTACTTCCCATGGCCTTGATCTCGTCCGGCCACGTGGCAGCCATCATGAAGACGTACATGTCGCGATCGGCGTCGGAGGTTCCGGCCGGAAGATAGGTGAGCCACTGCTTGTAATACGGATTAAGTTGCAGCAGTGCGGCAACGCGGGCCCTCTCCGCTTGGGTGAGTTTCTGATAGGCCACCCAGGCTACGGTCATGTGGCCGACGCTGTTCCAGGCCAAGGCCGTGCGGCATGCGAGCGCCATAATCAGCGCCGCGAACAAGAGCAGGAACCTGCGTTGCATCGGTGCCTCCGGCGGGAGCGGAACAGAGCGCATGATTGCGTGCTGATTCCTTAGAGTCGGAGTTCTCCCGGAATTGTGGCGCAAGCATACTGCATTCCCGGCGGGAAAGCCACAAGGAATTGGCAAAGGTCCCGTGGCTCGGCCGCGACTTAACGTTTCTTTTTTGGCGATTTGACGGGCTTGGAAGCTTTGAGTGCCTTCTCTTCCGCTTTGCGGCCGGTGGGAATGGGCGCCAGGTCCGGGCCGATGCGGCGCACCACGGTGTCGACCATTTCGTAATTGATCGTGCGCAGATTCGCCGGTCGTGCCGTGCCGGTCTGCGTATCAATGGCCACGTCGTTGTCGGCAGAGATCCTGAAGCTGAATGCAGGCACGGTTCCGCTGCGCTCGGAAACTGTCGAAATGGTCACCGGCAGGTATCCCTGAATGGGGCGAATGCGGAAGGCGGTCTCGTAGCGATGACGCTTGACGCTCCAGGTGAAGACACGCAGCTGATCAAAATCGAATGGCAGGCCCGCCTTGGGCGGAGAGAGCAGCATCACGTACTCTGGAACTCGGTGGTCGGGCGTATCGGCTTCTGAGTCGGTGATCTTCGTAAGGACGTACGCACCTATGATGTGCTGGCCCTCGGCGTATTGCGCCACGGAATCGGGAACATCGACGTCCATGCGGTTGGAAAGCAGCCATCCGGCATGTCCGTTACTATCGCGCACCAGCCACCAGTCTTCGAGAACCGGCGCAGCGGTGGCGGGCTGGCCGGGCAGCGATGCAGACTTCTCGGTGATCTTGGGGGGACGGGCAAGGCCCGGCGCCGGGGGTCCAGTGCCCTCCCGACCGGGCGCTGAACCGGGACCCGTTGCGGCACCCGCATTTCCGGCCGGTGCAGGAGAATTCGGCGCGCTGCGTTGCGCCGGCGTGCCTCCCGGCCCGGCTTTGGGCATGGTGGCGCGAACCAGCATCTGCACCTTTGCGTTTCCGGGCAACAGAAGGAAGTGCTCGGTGTTGCGGCCGGGGGTCAAGTGCAGGTACATGTCGTCGCGCAGCACCGCGTCGGCCACCACGGGATCATGCTTGTGCTCGTCGGCAAGTTTCTGAAATTGGTTGTAGAGATCCCCATCGATGACCGCGTGTTCTTCGATCCAGCCGATCTCGCCCTTAGCGGTCCTCACCTTGAGAAAGCGCCGGCCACGCTCCAGAACTTCGAGAGATTGACCGTTAGTCACCTCGGCCACGCGATTGGACACCGCCGCTACACGGTCGTGCAAGTACATATTGCGAGCGGAGACGAACACCGTGTTGTGCTTCTCGGGACGAATGCGGCTGCAGCCCGAAAAAAACAAAACTGCGGACAGGCTCAGTGCCGGGAAAAATGCCAGAACGAATCCACCGCAAACGTGGAAGAGAGGCAGTTTGGAGCGGGTAGGCACAGCAGGGTTCTGCCTTGAGGATAGCACCAAGGCAGGCAGCACGAAACGGAGACACCCTGGAAGCACGCAAACGGGAAACCAGTTATATACGACTGAGAGGAAGTCGGCTGGAAGAACATGCCCCGCTCGACGGCGCCGAGATGCGTTCGCATGAAGATGATTCCATGGTCAGCCGTTCCGGGCTGGCCGCCCTCGCCACGCGGTTCGCCGCCGTCCCAATCCCTTGCTTCCTACGTGCCTTGGCCCCGAGGTCCCTCGGTTCCTTTCTTGTCATTCACTTGTTCCCTGCCCCCTGCCATTATCGACGCGACCGCACAGATCGCCAGGATTGCACCCACGATGACGAGTGACCAGAGGATAGGTATCTCGACCCAGTGAGATCCGAGCATCTTGAGGGCAACAAACGCCAGCAGCGCGGCGAGGCCGTAGTGGAGATAGCGCAAGCGGTCGAGGAGGCCGATCATGGCGAAGTACAGCGAGCGCAGGCCCAGGATGGCCGCAATGTTCGACGTGTACACGATGAACGGATCTTTGGAAATGGCGAGCACGGCGGGAATCGAGTCGACCGCAAACAGGAGGTCCGTGAGTTCGACCGCGATAATAACCGGGAGCAGCGAATTGTTCTTAGGCTGGAGTCGCTGGATCCAGCCGGGAACCGCGTTGCGGGTGGATCCGCCGCGGACCAGCCGCCAGGCCGCGAAAAGCAGGAATGCGCCGAACACGTACGTGACCCACTCGAAGCGCTGCAGCAGTTCGACACCGGCAATGATGAAGACTGCTCGCATCACGACTGCCCCCGCGATGCCCCACATCAGGGCCACATGCTGCCGGCTCTCGCTGACGCGAAAGCCCTCGAAAAGCACCAGGAAGACAAACAGGTTGTCGATGCTCAGCGACAACTCGATCGTGTAGCCGGTGACGAACTGCAGCGCCGGCACGTGCCCCTCTTCGAACGCAATCCAGCCGGCGAACGCGACGGCAAAAAGGGCCAGCAGGCCCGTCCACAGCCATGCGACCTTTTGCGAGCGGTGCGAGCCGCCGCGGGTTCCTGGCAGAAGCGCATCCAGGAGCAGCAGCGCAATGACGACCACGTGGAACCCGACCCACCACGTCCAGGACACGCCTTCGATCATGAATTGAATGTACCGCAGCGCAGGCGCCCGCGACAGCTTCGAGAAAAAAGAACTACACTGGTGAACCAGAATCACGCGACAGCGCAGAATGCAGGGTAATGTTGATCCGTCCCGCGGATGTAACCTGCGGTCCGCATTGGCTGCGCCCGTGCACAATTCGCCCGCGCCTCTCGCGCACTGAAGGAAACGTGGATGGAAATCGGATCGGTTATGGTGGATGCAAAGATCGCAAATCTCATCGCTGTCATCACCCTCAATAACCCGCGCAAGCAAAACGCCCTCAGCCGGGAACTGATCGCTGAGCTGTGCGCCGCGCTCGAAGACATGCGCCAGCGCGAGGCGAGAGCGATCATTCTGCGCGCGCCCGCGGGTGCCAAGGTGTTTTCCTCGGGCCACGATGTCCGCGAGTTGCCCACCAACGGCCGCGATCCGCTCACCTACAACGATCCCCTGCGGCGGGTGGTCCGCATGATCGAGATGTTCCCTGCCCCGGTGATCGCGATGGTGGAGGGCTCAGTCTGGGGCGGCGCGTGCGAACTGGTGATGAGCTGCGATCTGATCGTGGCTGCCGATGACAGCACGTTCGCCATCACGCCGGCCAAATGGGGCGTGCCGTACAACATCTCCGGCGTGCAGAACTTTCTCAGCACGGGCGGCATGCCGTTGTGCAAGGAAATGCTTTTCACGGCGCGGCCGGTCGCGGCTAAGCGGCTGGTCGAGCAAGGCATCGTCAGCCATGCCGTGCGGCGCGAAGAGTTGGAGACCGTCACGCAGACCATCGCCGAACAAATCGCACAAAACTCTCCGCTGGCAATCGGCCTCTTAAAAGAAGAGCTGCGGCTGCTTTCGGCTTCGCACCATCTGAGCCCGGAAACGTTTGAGCGCGTGCAGGCGCTGCGCCGGCAAGTGTACGACAGCGAGGATTACCAGGAAGGCATCCGGGCATTTCTGGAAAAGCGAGTACCAGAGTTCAAAGGCAAATGAAGCTACTCGATATAGGCTGGAGCCCGCAGCTACCTTTGATTGATCAGCCGGATCGTCTCCAGCAGCACTTCGCCGTCGATCATCAGGCTGTGGGCGCTCACTTTATCCAGCGTATCCTGCGCAGTGTGGTGGTAGCTGTTGTCCGGTCCGTAATCGAGATCGATCACGTCGATCGAAGGCACGCCGCGATGAACGAAAGCCAGGTGATCGTCTTCTACGGCTTCGTCGCGCTGGAAAAAATATTTTTCATAGCCGTACTTGCGCGCGGCCTGGCGTACTAGCGACACCAGCCAGTCCGTCGAGTTGGTTTCGCGCTGGATATCGAGATCTTTGTCGCCGATCATATCGGTGAGAATGAAGGCCTTGATGCGCTGGAGCGTGCCATCGCGGCCCCACCTGGCGGCCAAGTGCCGGCTGCCGTACGTCGAGTCCGATTGCGACCAGCTTTGAATGGCCTCCTCGCCGTCAAAAAATACCAGCCACACCGAGTAGCCATCAAGTTGCTTCGTCCGCGCCACCTGTTCGCGGAAATGATCGGCCATCGCGAGCAGCAGGCCGGTGGTAGCTCCGCCATCGTTGGCGCCCACAAAGTTGATGTTCCGCAGCCAGTAGTTGGTCTCGTAGTGCGTGGCCAGCACGATGACGCCATCCCTCTTGCCGGGAAACCGCACGATGAAGTTGCGCATGTTCACCGGCCCGATGGGCGTGTTGGCGGTGAAGGCATCCTCTTCAAGCTGGTCGTGCTGAAGGTGGGTGCGCAGCCAGGCTTCGGCCTTGGCGTGGTTCGGACTGGTTGGCCAGCGCGGGCCGATGGAGACGAATTCGCGGGTATAGTCGAGAGCCTTGGCGCCGTTGAATGCCTGCCCCGGGCTTGTTGAAGGGCGCTGGGCCGGCGCGGTGAGCGGCGTGAACACAATGAGACCGCCAATAACAGCCTTCCAAGCGCTCATCACGCCGCCTCCTCCCGGCTCCTGCGGCGCGACGGGTGCACCCACCACGCCACCCCAATGCCCAACACATATAGGCTGAGCATGGGAATCGCGTAGATGCACATCGTCCATGGATCGGGGCTGGGACAGATCACGGCCGCAACAAGGAAGACTGCCAGAACAGCATAGCGGACGTTCTTCCAAAGAAACTTCGGGCTGACGATGCCGAACATGGCCAGGAAGAAGATAAGGATCGGCATCTCGAAGCTGATGCCCAGGCCCAGGATGATGGACAGAAAGAAGCCGGTGTACTCCTCGATGGTGACAATGGGATTGAATTTCTGGCCGAATCCAAGGATGAGGATCTTGAGAGCGCCCGGAAGCACGAAGAAATAGCCGAAGCCAGCCCCCAGAAGGAACAGCCCCACAGTCGCGGACATGAACGGAATCACGAACCGCTTTTCGCGCTGGTACAGTCCCGGCGCAATAAATAGCCATACCTGGTACAGGATGAAAGGTGACGCCAGGATGGCGCCGCCGATCAGCGAGACCTGCAGGTACAGGTTCAGGGGATCCATGGGGTGGGTGTAGTTCAGCTTGATGCCGAGCCGGTCGAGCGGCATTTGGACAAAGCCATAGAGCCGTTCGTGAAAGAAATAGGCAATGCCAAAGCCTGCGGCCAGGTAGGCCGCCGAATGAATAATGCGCCGGCGCAGTTCGTCCAGATGCTCCATCAGGCTCATGCCCGGGAGTTCCGCGCGATCCGCAACCGCCTTCCGCGCTTTCCCGATCGCTTCCGCGGGATCAACCATGCTGGCTTACTGGCTCCTTGGGGGAGGTGGGCGATGGGCCCTCGGTGGGTGGCGGGCCCTCGGCGCGGGACGGCTCGCCTGGAGTGGCAAATTCCTCTGCGTTGGCCGCCACGTCAGCGTCGGGATTGACTTCGGAAATGGCCTGTTCCACTGCCGCGGAGGGCGCGGACGCACTTACCTGCTCCCCCGTCTGAGGAGGCTGGATGGTCGGCGGGACGTCGGCTGCGGCGGTTTCCTGCGGGTACTGTTCGGGATAAGAAGACGCCGCGGAGGGTTCCACCGCCCCGATATCCGCCGTGGATTCAACCGTCTGCGCGGGCGCGGAAACGGACGCCTGCGACTGAGCTGCCAAAGCCGCCACCCTCTGCCGCTCCGCCTCCTCCTTCTTCCGCCGTTCCGCTTCCTCGGAGGCCCGCAACTCCTCTTCCATCTGGAACTTGAAGTCGTTTGACGCCTTGCGGAATTCGAACATCAACTTGCCGATCTGACGGCCGATCTGGGGCAGCCGCCGCGGTCCGAAGACCACCAGCGCCAGGATCATCAGGATGATCGAATCGGCCATCCCAAGGTTGGCAAGTTGTATTGGCGGAGGGGTTAACATGAAAATTCAATGATACCCGTCCGCGCGCACCCCTCACAAACCTGCTGGCCGTCTTGAGTGCTGGATGTCACAGTTTGTTAAAATTGGGGTAGTGGCTGCGAGCACAATTCACACCGGATTTCCGAATCCACTGGAATTGAGCCGCATCCATGAAGATTAACCGGGCTGCAACAACCCCGTGGATGGTTTCCGTTTTGGACACGCATTCACTGCAGCCGCGCATGCTTTCAACATCTCCGTCCTGCGTGCCCTTTTCTGGGTGGGCTGGACTGAAGGCGGAATCAGGTGGAACTCGTACTCGATGAATTAACGGCGGCCCCCTCGGAGGCCGGCAGTAAATGCAGTCTCGACAATTATCTCCTTCTTCCCGACCACACCATGGACGCCCGCATAGCGGCTGCGCGCCAGAAGCTGGGCTCCTCGACCATCCTGCTGGGACATCACTACCAGCGCGATGAAGTCATTCGCTTTGCCGACTTCACCGGCGACAGCTACAAGCTGTCCAAAGCCGCCGCGGAAACGGATGCCAGCTACATTGTCTTCTGCGGCGTGCACTTCATGGCGGAGAGCGCGGACGTGCTCGGCCGCGAAGGCCAGCAGGTCATCCTGCCCGATCTGAACGCCGGCTGCTCGATGGCTGATATGGCCGAGATCTCGCAGGTCGAAGCCTGCTGGGAGGCCCTCGAAAGACTGGGGCTGGCCGGCGACGCCATCCCGCTCACCTATATGAATTCCACCGCCGCGATCAAGGCTTTCTGCGGCGAGAGGGGTGGCCTGGTGTGCACGTCCTCGAATGCTCAATCGGCATTTGAGTGGGCATTCGCGCGGGGCAAGCGCATACTTTTCCTTCCCGACCAGCATCTGGGGCGCAATACCGGCTACGAAATGGGCATTCCGTTCGAGGAAATGCCGGTGTGGGATCCGTGGGCGCTGCAGGGCGGCCAGACCGCAGCAAAACTCGCCTCCAGCCGCGTACTCCTGTGGAAAGGCCATTGCTCGGTACACCAGCGGTTTCTGCCCAGCCATGTAGACGCCGTTCGTGACAAGTATCCCGGCATCCAGGTGATCGTGCATCCCGAGTGCCGCTGGGAGGTCTGCCAGAAAGCCGACGCCCTGGGCTCGACCGAGCGCCTGATTGCGCTGGTGGAAAAGGCCCCAGAGGGAACCAGTTTCGCGATCGGCACCGAAATACACCTGGTGAACCGCCTGGCCAGGCGCTTCGCGGACCAAGGTAAAAAGATCATTTCGCTCGAAGACCACGGCTGCCTGTGCACCACGATGTACCGTATCAGCCCACAGCATCTTGCGTGGGCTCTAGAAAACCTGGTGGAAGGCCGCGTTGTGAACCGGATTCAGGTGCGCAGGAACGTGAAGCAATGGGCGCGCGTGGCCTTGGATCGCATGCTGGACGTCAAAGGTTAGCGGTCAATTTGGTTCTGAACCCGGACGTGGACTCTGCCCTCATGCGCCTGTGCTGCTCTTGAAGCGCCAGTCCGCAACCCCGCGACCCTGCAGCGGCCAGCCTATCGTATACTCCGGTTGACCCGGGATTGGTCTCCAAGCCGGGTCGCGATGGGTAAAATGCCTCGTTTCCGCAGTTTCTTTCCTGGGCTTGTCTTCGCCGCAATCATCCTGGCGGCAGCTCACCTCGAGGGGCAGAGCACGGCATGCCGCGCCGTCGCTCCCCACACCTTGAGTCCTGCCGAGAAAGCCTACAGCGACGGCTCGTACGCCCAAGCCGAACAACTATATACGCAGGCGCTCGCGCAGAAAGCCAGTGATCCGATCCTTGCCGCCAGGCTTGTCGAAACACTCCTTCGTCAAGACAAGCTGGGGGATGCAGCAAAGCAGTTGAACGCGGCAATTGCGGCAAATCCGAACTCCGCGTCCGTTCTCACCGCCCAGGCCGAGGTGCTGCTTCGACAAGGTCAGCCGTGGCTGGCGGCCAAGTCCCTGGATGCGGCCGCGGCCGCTGCCCCATGTTATGCCCGAGTCCACCTCGTTCGCAGCCGGATATTCCGCATCGATTCCATGTATGCGTCAGAGCGATCCGAGCTTCAGAAGGCCTACGACCTCGACGCAACCGATCCGGACATTCTGATGGCCTGGAGCCGCATCATGCCCGCGGCGCAGGAGATTGAGGGAACTGCCAGGGCGCTCGCCGGCACGAACGATCTCGACCCGCAGACCCGTGCGAAGGCCGCGAACACCATAGGTTCGATGATGCCTCTGCTGTTCGAGGACTCCCAGACATGCAAGGGTGTGCCGGCGATCTCATCTGTGACGCTTCCGCTCTTGCCATCCAAAGAGGACGGCAAACACATCGACGGCTTCCAGATCGAAGTGAAGTTTCCCAAGGGTCCGGCCCGGCTGCAACTGGATACTGCGGCGTCGGGCCTGTACATTTCCAGAGCCCTTGCCGACCTGAACGGATTCCAGCGAGCGCCCGAAGCGCCGGTAGGAACCGTTCAGGCAGAGACCGTGCAGATCGGCTCGCTCGAGTTTCACGATTGCATGGTGGGAGTAAGTGAGAGCCCCTTCCCGGGAAAAGTCGATGGGTACATCGGCACCGATATTCTGGCTTCCTACCTGGTCACCATTGATGGCCCGGCGCAAAAGCTCAAGCTCGATCCAATGCCGCCGCAACCGGGAGTCCTGCCCGGAGACAGATTGAACTCAGAGGAACTGGCTGGTTATGAGCCGGTTTATCATCGCCGCCAATACCTGCTCGTGCCCGTCACGCTTGATAACAAAGCGCGCAAACTTTTTGCGCTCGATACCGGAATGCGGTTGAGCGCCATGGATTCAGAAACGGCCCACTCGGTATCCGACATCAAGGTGAATTTCACCAATCCTCTTACGACAAAATCGGGGTCGCCCGCACAGGTTTACCGCGACAATTTCGATTTTCAGTTTGCAGGCCTGTCGGTAAATCAAAAGGGCGGCAGCATCCTCGCGTTCGAACCGGCCGCTATCGATCACAACACTGGCTTCGACGTTGCCGGCATGCTGGGATTTGACATGCTCGGTCAACTAGTCATGCACCTCGACTACCGCGACGGCCTGGTGAAATTTGAAGTGCCGGGCGCTCCCGCCTCGGCTTCAAAGAATAAAGGCACCGAAGCGAAGGCGGCGCCGGGCCTAGAGGAAAAACAGGAATGCCCGACGTTCGACTCGGCCGATATCCCGCTGAACGAGACCATGGAGTTGAAAGTCACGGGCACGCTCGATTCGGCACACCTCAAGCCCGGCAAAGAAATCTATGCCCAGGTTGTGCACGGGCTCATCTACCCTGGCTGCACCCTGGAGAGGAATTCGATTGTCTATGGGCACATCACAGCGGTTTCGTCCACGCGGAATCCCGACAGCGCGGAACTTGGCTTGATCTTCGATCACGGCGATTGCAATGGCCAGCCGAAAAAGCCGCTTTCCCTGCATCTGATCGCATTGCTCCCGCCACCTGACGAGGTCCCGGCCACCCTGCATGGTTCGGTTCCCACCGAAGTTTCCGGAGGAACAAGACAGATCAGCGAAACAGTGGCCGACACCACGGCATACGACGCTCTGCTGAGCAGCGGAAGCAAACCGCATACCGTGCATCCCGGGGTTGTGGTCGGCATGCCGAAGCTCAAGCTGGATCCACTCGGGGGGACGGGTTGCAGCGCCAGGATCACAAGTGCCGGCCGCAGTCTGCAATTGGGGACCGGTGCTGAACTGATACTGACCTTGTCCGTGCCGGGTCCGTCAAATGCCATGCCTTAGCTGCTGTCAGCCGTTAGATGCAGCCAGCCTTAGCTGCTGCCAGCCGTTGCTGCTGCCAGCCGTTGCTGCCGCCAGCCCTTAGCGCACAGGAATCAGTCCTCCGAAATCGGCTCAGTAAATTTCAGTTCGTTCCCGAAGTCATCGTGCACGCGAAAATCGCGGTTTCCCCACGGTTTGCGCATGATGTCCTGCCAGAGGCGGGCGCCGCGTTCAATGAAGTCGTCCCGCAGGCCTTCCAACTCATTGGTGAAAATGTGGATTCCCACCGGTGAATGTTTGCGCAAACCATCTTGAAAGAGATGAATGGCGATGCCGTCCCTCTCAACGATGGCGTATTCGTCTCCGGGCGTCAGCATGGCAACTCGAAACCCCATCTTGTGTTCATAGAATGCGAGGGCCGATTTCAAGTTCAGGGTCGGCAACTCGGGCGCGATGCGTAACAGGCGAGCCATAATCATGCCTCTTCTGTGCGAGGGTAGCTCGGGCGATGGGAGCGTATCATGAACCGATCGTGGGATAGCTGCTGTACGGCAAAGACACCGCCCGTGCCCAGCGTAGGCTGACATCCATGTTATCCCGGCATGCGTTTTGGGCGTATCCTTTTAGGAAGGAATCAACAAATGAAGACCTTCACCCTCGACGAAGCGCAATCGCTCCTTCCCGTGTTGGAAGCGCTGCTAAAGCGGGCGATTGACGGCAAGCGCGCCGCGGAAGAAGTCGAGTCAGATCTTTCTGAAGTGAGCCGGCGGATCTATCTCTCCGGCGGCATGCTGGTGAACCTGGCCGACGTGGCCCGCCGGCGTGCGGAGATGGAGTCCCACCTGGAGCGAGTGCGCGAAAGCATCTCCGAAATGGACTCTATCGGCGTACAGGTGAAGGATCTTGATACCGGCCTGCTCGATTTTCCGTTTCGTCTCGACGAGGATATTGTCCTGCTGTGCTGGCGGATGGGCGAGACGACTATCGAGCACTGGCACACAGTGGAATCCGGCTTCCAGGGTCGCCAGCCAGTCGATGAGCGCTTCCGGCGGCGGTCGGCGTCGGGGGGAAGACCAAATTAAGGCACAGACCAACCCATCCGGGAACAATGAATCGAGAGGGTCGGGCCGGATGCGTGGCGCCGTCCCGCCCAAAAGTATCTACAAACCTACCTTTTAGCCTGTTGCGAAACGGCCGGGAGTTCCCGCCGCCTTGGTGCTCAGCGATGCGGCGAATACCTCTGCTTCCCCGATCGGGAACGAAAGAAAATCCGGCGATCAGTAGTAATCCGCACAGCTCATGTAATAGCCGCACTGGGTGCAGACCAACTTGCAATGATGGCCGGTAAGTTGATGACCGCACGTGGGACAGACCTGGCAATGATGGTCGACCGCAGACGGAGCGGGGCCCTCCAGTTCACGCTGTGGGACGCCGACGATCTGCGGGGGTGAATTCTCCAAAAGAAACTCCGGATCGAAGGCGGTGGGACGGCGGGGAAGCATGGGTGAGAGATTAGCATGGATAGGAGGGCTCGTCTGCCAGGCAGCCGCCCGACAGGTCCTCGAAGCAACAACCGACGGTTGCATCAACCCAACATTGCTGCGGCCGAGCGCGCAAAGATCCAGTGGCCGGCAGTTGTCCCATCCGAACGGACTCCTCTCGGAAGCGGCGCGACACCCCACCGGAACATCTACGATTATTTGAACCCCCAAGGAGGATTGAATGGCAAGCAAGGCAAGTGCGGTTTGGACTGGTTCACTGAAGGAAGGTAAGGGCACCATTTCGACGGCTACCGGCGTGTTGAACAACGCCAACTACTCGTTCGCGACACGGTTCGAAGGCGCGACGACGGGCACCACTCCCGAGGAACTGATCGCCGCCGCCCATGCAAGCTGCTTCTCGATGGCGCTGGGCGCACAGCTCGGCGGCTCGGGCCTGACCCCGGAGAAGATCGAGACCCACGCGGCCGTTACGTTGGCCAAGGTCGGCGACGGTTTCGCTGTTACGAAAATTGCGCTGACAACCACCGCCAAGGTACCAGGCGCCAGCCAGGACGTCTTCAACACCGCGGCCAACAATGCCAAGGCGGGCTGTCCCATTTCGAAACTCTTCGCCAATAACACCGAGATCTCACTGGACGCAAAGCTGGTCTAGGGAAGCAGGCGCCGAGGGAATAAGGGAACGAGGGGGCGGAATGTTGTGACCGAAATCTCTTCTTTCTCGTCCAATCAAGCTTGTTCCCTTGGTACTTTGTTCCCTGCCGGGTCCAAACGATATGCGGATTTGCCCGCCGGGATGGCTCGCTCTCTCTCGCTATGAAGACCTACAAGTTCAAAGCTCGCATTGAAGACGCCGGTGGCGGTGGCGCCTGCGTGTACTTTCCTTACGATGTTGAAACTGAATTTGGGACAAAAGGCCGCGTGCCGGTGAAGGCAACATTTGACGGCGTGCCCTACGCGGGATCAATGGTCAAGTACGGCGCCCCACAGCATTTGCTGGGCATCCTCAAAAACATTCGCGAGCAGATTGGAAAAGGACCAGGCGACACGGT
>DASXXV010000107.1:0-17184 GCA_036502905.1 Occallatibacter sp.
CTTCCCGGCCTCATCGATGTGCACACGCACCTGACGATGAATACCGACTTCGACCCCTACCGCGAACTGACCACGACGAATGCCAAGGAGGCCATCAACGGGGTGGTGAACGCGCGAACGACCCTGATGGCGGGATTCACATCGGTGCGCAACGTGGGAGCGGGCGGCTACGTGGACGTGACACTGCGCGACGCGATTGACTCGGGCCAGGTTCCCGGCCCGCACATGCTGGTGAGCGGCCCGGCCCTGGGGATTACCGGCGGGCACTGCGACGACAATCTTCTGCCGTTCGAATATCACCAGGTGGGCGATGGGGTGGCGGACGGTATCGCCGCGGTGCAGCAGAAGGTGCGGCAGAACATCAAGTACGGAGCCGACCTGATCAAGATCTGCGCCACCGGCGGCGTGCTGTCGAAGGGCGACGATCCCCAGGCCGCGCAGTACACGCTGGAAGAGATGAAGGCCATCGTGGCCGACGCGCACCGCCTGGGCCGCAAGGTTGCTGCGCACGCGCACGGAGCGCAGGGAATTCTGTGGGCCAGCGAAGCCGGTGTGGATTCCATCGAGCACGGCAGCTACATCAATGAAGAAGACATCGCCGCGATGAAGAAGAACGGCACGTACCTGGTGCCGACGCTGTACCTGGAAGACTGGCAGTTGGAGAAGGGAAATCTTCCTCCTTTCTATCACCAGAAGATGGTGGATGTTATCGGGGTGGCGAAGAACAATATCAAGCGCGCCATGCAGGCCGGGGTGAAGATCGCGCTGGGCACGGACGCGGCCGTGTATCCGCACGGCTTGAACGCGCACGAACTCGACGTTTATGTGAACCAGCTCGGCATGGCGCCGCTCACGGCTCTGCAGAGCGCCACTATCCATGCCGCCGACCTGATGGGCTGGTCGGCAAAAACAGGCGCGCTGGAGGCGGGCAAGTGGGCCGACATTATCGCTGTGGAGAAGAATCCGCTGGACGATGTGCGCGTGCTGCAGGACGTGAAGTTCGTTATGAAGGGCGGAGTGGTGTATAAGGGCAGCGCACAGTAATTGAGCTAACGCTCGAAGTATGCGTGGTGTGCGGCTGATCGAATCGAGTTCCTGCAGGCCCGCTATCACTACGAATAGCGCGCTATTCCATGCTTTACAGCCCGGCGCGCGCCCTGCCACACTGATACGTGGACACCCAGACAGTCGTAATCCTTGATTTTGGCTCGCAGTATACGCAGCTGATCGCGCGGCGCATTCGCGAGCTGAACGTCTTCTCCGTTGTCCTTCCGTGCACGGTTCCGATTGCTGAAATCCGCAATTACAAACCTATTGGCGTGATCCTGTCGGGCGGCCCGTCGTCGGTGTACGACGCCGACGCGCCGGTGGCCGATCCCGAAATGCTCAACCTGGACGTGCCGGTGCTCGGTATCTGCTATGGGCTGCACTTCATCGTGCATCACCTGGGCGGGAAGGTCCGTTCCGCGCCGCGCCGCGAATATGGCCACGCCGAGGTCACCATCGAGGTCGGCGAAACGCCGCTGTTTGCCGGGCTGCCGGACACCATGCAGGTATGGATGAGCCACGGCGACGAGGCCCTCGAGCTTCCGTCGGGATTTCACCGTACCGCGATCTCCTCCAATGCCCTGGCGGCAATCGCCAATGAACAGCGCCGGGTGTGGGCGGTGCAGTTCCATCCCGAAGTGCATCACACGCCGCTCGGCCCGCGGCTGCTGAAGAATTTCGTGTTCGATATCTGCGGGGCGCGCGGCGACTGGACGGCGGCGCATTTTGTGGAGACCACGGTGGCGTCGATTCGCGAGAAGGTGGGCAAGGACCACGTGATCTGCGGGCTGTCGGGCGGCGTGGATTCGTCGGTGGCGGCGGTGCTGGTGCACAAGGCCATCGGCAGCCAGCTCACCTGCGTGTTCGTGAACAACGGGGTGTTGCGCAAAAACGAATTCATCCAGGTGCAGAAAAATTTGCGCGACCGGCTGGGCCTGAACCTGGTGGCAGTGGATGCCAGCGAGCGGTTCCTGTCGAAGCTGGCGGGGGTGATCGATCCCGAGAAGAAAAGGAAAATCATCGGCGCGGAATTCATCGCCGTGTTTGAGGATGAGGCGGTCCGTATCGCCAGGGAGACCGGCGGCGTGGACTGGCTGGTGCAGGGCACGCTTTATCCCGATGTGATCGAGTCGAGCAGCGTGAAAGGCCCCAGCCAGACGATCAAGAGCCACCACAACGTAGGGGGCCTGCCGGAGCTGATGAGGCTCAAGCTCATCGAACCGCTGCGCGATCTGTTCAAAGACGAAGTGCGGCGCATCGGCCGCGACATGGGGATGCCGGAGGAGATTCTGGGCCGGCAGCCGTTTCCGGGACCGGGGCTGGCGGTCCGCATTCTGGGCGAAGTGACGCGGGAACGCGTGGCGCTGCTGCAGGAAGCCGATGACGTAGTGGTGAGCGAGATCAAGGCGGCCGGGCTGTACACCAAGATCTGGCAGAGCTTCGCGGTCCTGCTGCCGGTGATGAGTGTGGGGGTGATGGGCGACCAGCGCACCTATGCGTACACGGCGGCCATTCGCGCGGTGCATTCCGAAGACGGCATGACGGCCGACTGGGTGCCTCTGCCGTACGAGGTGCTGAAGCGCATCTCCGGGCGGATGGTGAACGAGGTGCGGGGGATCAACCGGGTGGTGTACGACATCACGTCGAAGCCGCCGGGCACGATTGAGTGGGAATGACGGCCGTAGCGGCGATGGTGGCTTGGGGCCGCTTCCGCTTACCCCAAGGTCCTCTCAGCTTTGTGGGCTCCCACCCTCGCGACAAGAAGAAATCGCGAGGATGGGGCACGAAAGCGATGCGTCGAATCACAGGGCGGGCGTTACTGTCCGTCTGGTTTGAGCACCGGCGCGCGGAGGGGTGTGGTCTCGATTTCGATGCGCGTGTCTTTGGGGAAGATCACGTCGTGGCCGGGGCGCAGGAAGTTCTGATAGAACGACAGGCCTGCCGCGTAGAAGCCCAGGCCGGCGGCGAAGTTGCGATTTCCCGCAACGATGCCCACCACCCGTCCCACCAGGCCGAATCCATTGGAGGCGACGCCGGTCTGCACGGTGAGGTTGCCGTCGTTGTCGAGCGCGCGCCCGGCGAGCATGGTGAGCAGCAGGGGAGCGATGACGCTGGATTGATTTTTGGGCGTGACCGTTCCCTCCGCATCGAGGTTGAGGGTTTGCGTACCCTGGGTGGTGGCGCCTGCCAAAGCTCCCTGTACCGGCCGGGAGGCGGCGCTTTCAGGAAACTGCACCTGCTGAAAGATGAAGCGCAGCTTACCGTTGCGGCCCAGGGTGCGTGCGGCCTTTGCGGTGGTCACATGGCCGACGAGAATCGAGCCCTGGGGGACCACAACTTGCTTGTCCTTGTCCAACACCGGCTCGACTACCAGGGCGCGCACCGGATCGCCGGGCCGCGAGGTGGCCGAACTCATTCCGGCAGTCAGCAAGGCGTGAACCGACCAGGTTTCCGGGCCACCTGCAGGCTGCTGGGCCGTCTCCACTGGGGGCGGCTCCGGTGCCGGCGTGTCGGGGAGCGTCAGGGGCGCCGCCAATTCGAATGTCCAGGAAGTGTGGGCGGGAATCCGCTCGGGGTGATAGGGAAGCTGGTGGTACAGCATCTGGGTGGCGCGATCGCCGAGGCCCGGATCGGTGAAGAATGCGATCTGCTCATGCAGGCGGCCCCTGGCCTGCGACCATTGACGCGCGATGAGCGATTGTTTCGGCCGGGCCCCGGGAGCGGCCAGGCGCAATACCATGGCGCCGGTGGATGCGCCGGACGTGGTGATGGGCCGGGCTCCGTCCGGCAGAACGAGTTCTGTGAAGCGGACATTGGCATTGTGGAACGGCGTGAAATCCCCCTGAAGCCGTCCATGCAGCCGCTCGCTGGCGTCCGGCTCAAGAGCGGTGACGGCGCCGCGGACGGGCGTGCCCTCGGGGACCGCCAGTTTGCCGTTGACATACAGCGGGTACACGAGGCGGCCTTCGATGCTTTCGCCGGCCTTCATGGGATAGTGGCGGACGGACTCGACCTGCAGCGTGGTCCCGGCGGCCAACACCGGGGGGCCCGCCAATTCGCGGGTTGCGGAGGCCGGTTCCGGCGGTGCGGCGGGTGTGGCCGGGGGCCGGTGTTCGAGCGTCTGGGCGCCCATCCCGATGCAGGAGAAGAACACGGCGGAAGCCAGAACGGGGACGCGTTCTGAAATAGCGGAAAACAACATTGCGATGGGGCGACCTCTCCCTTCGAGTCTATCCCTCAGACGCGCAAACTTCATGAACGAAAGCTCAACCGGCAGTCCCGCGCAGGGCCGCGACTTCGCGCGTGAGGGCGTCCAGTTTGGCGATCAGTTCCCCGTGTTGCCGCTCGGTGGAGGACGGCTCGAAGGGTTCCACGTAGAACGTGCCGTTCGGTTCGAGGATGCAGCACTTGACCTGGCTGAGGTGTTCGAAGCCCTGCCGGTGGATGACGTCCATAAGTTCTTCACGGGTCATGGCTTCGCGGCGAATCGCCCGGTGATCGACTTTACCGTCGCGCACCAGGGTGGCGGAGCGGCCTTCCAGCATGCGGTTGAGGCGCGGCGCGCGGTAGAGGACCCGGGCGACGATCCAGTTGATTCCCAGCAGGCCCACCGCACCAATGATGCCCCCGGTGACGGAGTTGTCGTCGCCGATGATGGCATTCTGCACGGTGTTCGACAGCGATAACAGGACCACCAGGTCGAAGGGATTCAATTGCGCCAGTTCGCGCTTGCCGAAGAGGCGCAGGAGCGCCACCATGACGAGGTAGATGATGGCCGGGCGCAGCAGCTTCTCGAGGATGGGAAGCGGCAGGTGGAACATGTGATTGAGGAGGTCGTGGAGCATGGCACGAGGATACGGTATTTCCTCCATTCGTTCGGGGCGCGCCGGCGCTGTTGCATACCTGGCCGGTACTGGGAGTACTGCGATGTAAGCAGGGCGCAGCGACGGCCGCCGCGCTGTTGGCGTTATTTCGCCAGTTGGAAATCCTTGTATTCGGCAGTGAGCATGGTGCGCCGCGTGGTGTACTTGCCGGCCGAGCCGGATTCGCCCGTGGGCACCGCTTCGGTGTTGATCAGCTTGCGTAGCGGCACGACCAGGGTCTTGTCGCCGACCGTGACCGGGCCATAGTCGAATCTCTGATCTTCCTGGTGAACGACATCCGAATTTTTGAAATCCGCGATGGTGATCATGCGCACCACGATGCCCGTGTCCGGGTCGATGTACAACCCGCCGTGATAGGGCAGGCCATTGACTTTGAAGTCGTGCCAATCGGTGGCGGTCTGAAAATTGCCTTTGCCGCCGCCGCTGCCGCCCCCCTGCGCCCCGGCTAACGCGGCGGAACTGAACTGCGCGATTCCCGCCTGGCTTACATCGGGAAAACAGCAGTAATCCACCGCGTAATGCGACTTCTTCTTTTGCACCGCGAACGAGAAGACCGCCGCGGGCTTGCCGTCGATGCTCTCCCAGCGAACCCAGGTTAAGCCGCCGCTGTCCTGGGCTTCCCGCAACACCGTGAGCAGGGCCGGTTCCTGACCGAACATGGCGATTTGACCGTTGGCTCCCCAGCGCGATCCCTTTTCCTTCACGAGCGGCTTTTCGATCCCGTTGTTCGATTCGATACGGGACTCGGTGGAGCCGATATAGCGGACATACTGCATGGGACTGACAAAGCCTGACCCGACGCTGTTGTCCCGGGCGCTTCCCACCATGCCGGAGCTGGACTGCGGCGCCTCGATATTGTCCTGGAAGCGAACCGTGATCTTGGCGGCGGTGAATGCCGGCAGCTGGGAATAGGTCTTGGCCACGTAATCTGCAGCCTTGTCCAGCAGCACCTTCTGGGCGGCCGCATCGAGAGCCGTCGTAGACAGAAGATCGGAGGGCGGAGGCGCAAGCACCGCGCTGCCCGCCTCCAGCACGTAAATCTGTTCGGTGGTCAGCGGACCGGCAGCGTAGCCGGCGAGGTTGTTCATGGTGCCCCGTGTCAGTTGTTCGTTCAGTTGCACCTGCTTGAGCGCCAGCGCGGTGTCCGCGTCGGACTTCTTCTGTTCCTGCAGTGATTTGAGCAGATCCGTCAGTTCCGCAACCGTGATCTTCTTCGCCGGCCATGCAGGCACAGAGATGAAAATCAACGCAAGAATGCATCCTACCCGTTTCATCCGCTTCTTCCTCCAGGTTTGGTTGGCGTTGAAATTGTACGCTTCCGCTATTCCGCGGATGAAGGCTCGTCCGACCACCCGGTTACATAACGAGGTTCGGGAACAGTGGTGGCCGGTTGCGCGCGACCGGCAATGTGATGGAGATCACGGAAGGACCTTTATGGCAGCTGTGTTTTCATCGCAGCGGAGGGAATGGTGACCGAGCCTATGCGCCCCGAATTTTCGTCCACCACGAGTACGCGAAGCGAGGTCATGCCCGGGCGCAGCTCGAGGCCGTGCTCGAAGGGGACGCCGGTGGGAAGAATGTTCTGGTAGGTGGACGATTTAAGCTGAAGCCCGAGCGTCTGTCCTTCAACGTGCGCATGCAGGCCGGCATCGTCGCGCTGAATGAAGAAGATATCGAGCCTGTCCATCCAGCGGCCCCCGCCCTCGACCATGGCGAGGTCGTTGGCCGCTATGTTGAGCTTTACCTGGGTGCGGGTGCTGCCCGGCACCACGTGGGCGCTGACCCCGATCTCCCTCGTATCGACCGGCCGCCACACGGCCGCCTGGAAGCGGTCTTTCAGAGTCGCAGGCTCCCGGGCGAACACGTACCCGGTGCGGTAGCGAAGCGAGACGCCCCGCCTGCCGGTGAGCTTCACGGTGATGGAGTGGTACTGGTCGTCGGCCGCGCCCTGGGGCGAGAAGCTCAACTGGTAAATGGCGCGTCCATCATCAACAATGCCGGCGAGCGCCGTGGCCAGTTCGCCGGAGCGGCGGATGATGCGGCCTCCGGTCGCGGTCGCCACGTCGCGGATCGAACCCTGGATGGGGTGCAGGTCCTGGTTCATCTGGGCAGTGATGCGCCCGGGCTGCATGTTGCGGCCGCCCGCCGCCGGACCGCCGGCGGATGCGGCAGTGGCGGCATTGTCGGCCGCGGCCGGCGTGAGTTCCACATTGCGATGCTGGATGTCGGCGGCGATGGCCCCGCCCTCGAGCTGCGATACATCGAAGGGGTACACCGAGGTGTGCGCGTCGTTCATGGCTTCCTGCACGCGGACGGCGAAAGCCTGCGACTCTTTCGGGCTCTTGTCGATGCCCACCTGCTGGTCCTGCCAGTCGCCCAGGACATTATCGGTCGAAACCCAGACGAGGCTTTTGTGCCCGGGAATGGACGCCAGGTGGCGGGCCACCTGCGCCAGGATGACGAGGGAGGAGCGCGCGGGGTTGTCGCCCATGGACATCAACTGCGGATCGACGGGCTCGGACGCGTCAGGCACGTCATTGCGATTCCCGTTCACGGAGTTCAGATCGCTGAGGTTGTGAACTTCATTGATCTGCTGCCGGTTGCGGCTCTCCTCCTCCTGGGCCTGGGCGAGCGACAGGGCCGAGGGCGTGAACGCCTTGAGACGCGCGGCCAGGGCGGCGTGATCGGTGCCGGGCTCGACCACGACGCGAAAACCGGTGCCAGTCATGGAATAGAGGCCGATTCGCTCCGCCGGCGACACCTTCCCCAGGAACTGGAGCATCTGGCCGCGGGCATAGCTGAAGTCGGGCCAGGCGATGTGGCTTTCATCGATCAGCAGGATGGTTGCGCCGGGCGCGGCGGTTGCGCCGGTGGCGCCGGGGTCCGGGGCGATGGCGACGCCGGACGGGGTCACCGCGTCCGGGGCGCGATTCGAAAACGATGGTTCGGCGTTTGCGGGCGGCGAAGAAGGCGCGGGGGCCGGGGCGGCAGCGGGCGCGGGGGTAAAAGAGCGGATGTCCTGTTTGCGCCCGTTGTCGTAAACCTCGAAATCTCCGCCATTCAGGTCCATAACCGGGCGGCCTTTCTTGTCATAGGCGATGACGCCGACGTCCACGAGGCGGGTGGTGACCTTGATGGAATAGCCACTGTCCTGGGCCGGCGGCGCATTCGCGGGGGCATCCGGCAAATGGGCCGTATCGGTGAGGCTGATCTCCGGAAGCACCGGCTCCGGCGGAGGGGCGGGGTTGGCGGGCGATAGCGGGGGAGCCGGCTCGGGGTGGGCTCCCGCCGAGGCGGCCAACTGCGGTTGTGGCTGCGGGGGCGCCTGAACCTGCGAGGAAGGGATGGCTTCCGGAGCCGGGACCGGGTTGGCACTTGCGGGGGCGGTCAGGGGGGTGCCGGGTTCCGGGTTTCCCGCTTGCGCGGCGTCGGAAACAATGCGCGCCGTGGAGCCAAGGCGGTGATAGTCGCCGAACTTGGTCTCATTTATAAGCAGGACGGGGGTGTTGTCGCAGCCGGTGGTGGGGCTTTGCCATGCGCCGAGGTCGCCAACCCCGTTAAGGGTCGTCGAGCCGCCTTTTCCGCAGCCGCTGAATTGGCTGGGCTCCAGTGAAATGGCCAGGCTGCGCAGCGGGCAGATGAACTTCCGGTCGCCGATCATGACCGGCCCGTACTCGATCATGGTGGAGGCTCGCAGCAGCGGATCGCCGCGGCCCAGGTTGGCCTCGATGGTGATGCGCAGAACCGCGCCCGTCCCGGGATCGATAGCGATGCTGCCATGGTAGGACGGGGTCTCATGAAAGGTCTCGAGTTCGCTCTCCCGGGGGATGTTGGCCACCTGCTGGGGGGAGCGCTGGCGGCCGCCGTAGCCGAACTGCGTGCGGCCCCTGACTTTCAGGTCGCGGAAGCTGTACGTGACCAGGTAATGGGACGCTTCGCGCGGCACCTCGTAGCGATACACCGCGGCCACTCCGCCGGCGGTCTGTTCCCAGTGGCTGAAGGCGAGCTTGCGGCTGGCCAGATCGGCTAACACAACGGTGAGGGCGGGGCCGAATTCACCCCAGCTGCGCAGCCCCAAGTCGCTGGGGCCTTTGGCCGTTCCGGGCGCTGTCGGAGCAACCGCCGTATCGAGGACTTCCTTGCCGTCGCGGAAGGTGATCCGGCGGGTGCTGGAATTGACGGGGTGCAGGCCTTCGCGCACCGCGAATTCGCCGGCATGAAGGACCTGGGCGGTGTTGTCGAAGCGGGTGGTCACCCGGGAGGCGAAGAAGTTGGGCAGCCGTCCCCAGGTCTCGACCGCATATGCGCGCGCCGCCGCCAGCATGTTTTCCTGGTCGGCGAGGGAGGGAGGGGCGGCCGAGGTTTGCTCACCCGCGGGGAGCTCGAGAAACTCGGACTGGTCGGCGAGCAGCTGAAGGGCAAGCGCGGTGCGGGGCTGGAGAGGAAGTTTGGCCGCGAACCGGTCCAGGGTGGCTGCGGTGAGGCGTTCGGAAAGCTCCAGCCCGCCCACCTGGCGGGCAATGTCCTGGTCGTTGTGATGCTGGGCGAGAGCGGTCGCGAGGGTCTCGGCCAGTTGCGCCACGGTCAAGCGGCGGGCCGCGTCCGCCGGCGCCGCCAGGCATGCCGCCATCGCCAGCACAATCAGCTTTCGCATTGGTCGAATACCCTGGTCACGGGATGGCCTTACCCGAGAGACGGACAGCCCCGCCCGAAAGCCCGCTCGAAGCGTGAAAAATCGTTTCAGTAACGGCCAACAGGGCGGTGAGTCCCGTCAGCAACTCTACACACCGGCGACGAATCGGACAAACCGGCGCGCGCCCGGGTATGCTGGCAGGTTCGCGGAGAGAAATGTCATGAGAGAAGCGGTAATTGTTGCGGCGGCGCGCACGCCGATCGGCAAGTTCCAGGGCTCATTACAGCCGTTTACGGCTCCCCGGCTGGGGGCTATCGCGGTACGGGAAGCCATCCGCCGGGCCGGCGTCAGCCCGGAAGAAGTGGACGAGTGCATCATGGGATGCGTCCTGCAGGCGGGGCTGGGTCAGAACCCCGCGCGCCAGGCTTCGCTCCACGGCGGGATGCCCGCGGAGTCGGCGGCGCTGACGGTGAACCAGGTGTGCGGCTCGGGCTTGCGGGCGGTTTCGCTGGCCGCGCAACAGATCCAGACCGGGGATGCGGAGTTCGTGGTGGCGGGCGGCATGGAATCGATGAGCAACGCTCCCTACCTTCTGCCGCAGGCGCGCTCCGGGTACCGCATGGGCAACGGGACGGTGGTGGACGCCATGATCCACGACGGATTGTGGGAAGCCTATCGCGGATACCACATGGGCGTGGCGGCGGAAATGATCGCCGAGAAGTACGGCATCACGCGCGCCGAGCAGGACGCCTTCGCAGCGGAGTCGCACCGGCGGGCGGCGGAGGCGACGGAGAAGGGCTGGTTCCGCGACGGCATCGTGCCGGTGGAGATTCCGGCAGCGAAGAAGGGCGAGGCTCCGCGGGTGTTTAACCGGGATGAGACTATCCGGCCGGAGACCACGGCGGAGATATTGGGAAAGCTCAAGCCGGCCTTCAAGGAGGGAGGAACGGTGACCGCCGGCAACGCTCCGGGGGTGAGTGACGGGGCCGCAGCGGTGGTGGTGACCAGCGCGGAAGTGGCGCGGGAGCGCGGCCTGAAACCCATGGCCGTGATTCGCGCGCAGGCCACCGCGGGCCGCGAACCGGAGTGGTTCGGGCTGGCGCCGATCGACGCGGTGCGCAAGGTGGGGAAAAAGGCGGGGTGGCCGCTCGACTACGTCGATCTCTACGAGTTGAACGAGGCGTTCAGCGTGCAGGCCCTGGCGGTCAATCGCGAACTCGGCCTGGACCCGGCGCGGGTGAATATTCACGGCGGCGCGGTGGCTCTCGGCCATCCCATCGGGGCCAGCGGCGCGGCGGTGCTGGTGAAACTGCTGTACGCCCTGGCCGAGCAGGGCAAGACGCGGGGAATCGCGGCGCTGTGCCTGGGTGGCGGAAACGCGGTGGGGCTGGCGGTGGAGCGGGTGTAAGGGATGGGGCGTGTTACCAGGCCGTTACTTTTTTGTAATTGACTGCCCGCAATTCATTCCTTAATTTGTTGGACCATCCATCCGGAGAAAGCAAAAGCGATTGGATCGACAGCGAGTCTGAGCTGTAGCTGACCTGCAGGTTGCAGCCCGTGCTGGTTGCAGCCAGTGCTGGTTACAGCCAGTGCGTGGACTCCAGTAAGTGAGATCTTGCCCGACGACTGCGTGCCGGAAGAAACGGTTGGTCATTTCCCTCGATGAAGATTTGCGGCTTGTCTCTCCTTGCGCTGCTTGTGTCTGCGGCGCCCGCCCTGGCCAGTATTACGATCAGCAGCCCCAGCAAAGGCACGCGGGTGGTTTCTCCGTTTGGGCTCAATGCGTCTGCGACGCCGTGCTGGTCGCAGGCCATTGTCGGCATGTCCTATTGGCTGGATAACTCCGAACACCGCACGACCGTTTACAGCGGAGCGACGCTGGCGGTGCAGGTAAGTGCGGCGCTGGGATCGCACACCGTGCACGTGAGCGCGCTGACCCGTTTCGGATGGTGCGCGACCAGTTCGGTTTCCATTTCGGTGGTGCCGTCGCCATTGGCCTCGGTGCCTTCGACAGCGGTAGTGGTGAAAGCCATTCAGGCACTTCCGGGCTGGCTGGCGGCCGACGACGGCGGAACCGGATCGGGCACGGCGACCGGCAGCATGCAACTGGTCGCGTCGCCTTCGATGAGCGGCAAGGCCCTGTCGTTCGTGACCGACTATACCAACTCGGCGGGGGAGCGCTATTCGGTAGTGTTCGACGCCGATACAACCGTCAGCAACTTCCTGTATGACGCGTGGATCCAACTGGCCGGCCCATCTGCCGATATTGCGAACCTGGAGTTCGACATGAACCAGGTGACGGCCGACGGCGAGACGGTCATCTTCGGCGTGCAGTGCGACGGCTACTCCAGCACCTGGGACTACACCACGAATGCCGGGACGCCGGAGAACTTTTCCGACCAGTGGCTGCATGCGACGGCGCCGTGCAATCCGCGCGCGTGGACGCTGAATACATGGCATCACGTACAGATGACCTACGCGCGCGATAGCGAGGGCAACGTGACCTACAAATCCATCTGGCTGGACGGGGTGCAACAGGATTTGAACGCCACCGTTCCTTCCTCGTTTGCCCTGGGCTGGGGGTCGGTGCTGCTTACCAACTTCCAGGTGGACGGGCTGGGCGGTTACGGTGCGGTAATGGCGTACATGGATAACCTGACGGTATATCGCTGGTAGGCGCGGCGGTGCAGCGTTGCGGCTGGACTCCTGGCGTCGCCCCTCTCCCGACGCACCGGCGACGGGCGGTCCGGGGGCGGTGGAACGGCCCGGGCGGGGGTTGAAACGGACCCCCGGAGCCACTACCCGGGAAGTGTTCGTTATCGGACAACCGGGGGGCGGAGCGGTCAGTGTTAAGTCCCGTAACATGTGCTCCTTGCTGGGGTAAGTCCTTCCCTCTCAGTCATCCAGCGGCCACCCCCGTTTTGGCACGCGAAGTGCAGGTTCAAGGGCGCAATGGATATCGCCCGCCCAGATATTAAGTTGAAGAAGCGGCGCCAGACCTACATATGGGCCGGCGTCGGAGTTGTCGTACTTGCGAGTGCAGCCTTTGGTGTTTCCCGGCTCAAACCTGCGGCGCCCAGCGTGGATGCTTCCACGGTCTGGCCGGATACGGTGAAACGCGGCGACATGATCCGCCAGGTGCGCGGATCGACCGGCACCCTGCAACCGCGCGAAGATTCAATCCAATTGATCCCGGCGTTGACCGACGCCACCGTAGTTCACATCCGCGTGCTGCCCGGCACCCTCGTGAAGCCCGACACCATCATCATGGACCTTGCGGCGCCTGAAGTAGAGCAGAAACTGCTCGACGCCAAGCTGCAGGTGAAGGCGGCCGAGACCGATTACAAGGCCCTGCAGGCATCTCTGCAAAGCACCCTGATGGACAAGAAGATTCTGGCTGCGCAGGTGGATGCCAGCTTTGCCCAGGACAAGCTGCAGGCGGATACCGACGAACAGCTCGCCAAGCTGGGCACGATTTCGGGGATGGTCGCGCAGAAGTCGAGGAGCACCGCGGACCAGCTCGCCAAGCAAAACAAACTGAGCATCGAGCAACTCGATGTGAACGAAAAGAACATCGAGGTGCAGATGGCCTCCTCGCAGGCCAAGATCGACCAGGCAAAGACATTGCTGGCGCTCTATCAGCGGCAGAAGGACGCCCTCGAGGTCCGTGCCGGACTTTCCGGGGAGCTTGATCCTCTGGCCGTCCCCGTGTCGGTGGGCACGCACGTGACCGCCGGAACATCGCTGGCGGAGGTGGTGCAGCTGGGCAAATTGAAGGCCGCCCTGCAGATCGCCGAGACCCAGGCGCGCGACATCCAGATCGGGCTGCCGGCCAGCATCGACACCCACAACGGCATCATCCCCGGGCACGTGAGCCGCATCGACCCCGCGGTATTGAACGGAACGCGCACGGTTGACGTAGTACTGGATGGTCCCCTGCCTCCGGGCGCGGTGAAGGGCCTGAGCGTGGACGGCACCATCGACCTGGAGAAGCTCAACAACGTGCTGTACGTGGGGCGGCCGGCACTGGGCAACGAGAATTCGACCCTGAGCCTGTTCAAGGAAGATCCCGATCACAAGGGTGCGACGCGCGTGTCCGTGAAGGTGGGACGCGCTTCAGTGAACAGCATCCAGGTGCTGGAGGGATTGAAGGAAGGCGATACCGTGATTCTGTCCGACATGTCGCGTTACGACAACGTGGACCGGATCCGGCTGGAATGAAAACAGTGAAGAAGTGAAGGAGTGAAGAAGTGAACGAAGTGAAAGCGTGAGACCGATTCGTTGTCATGGTTTTTGTTCACTCGTTCGCTGATTCACTTGGTTCACTCTCTCCGAGCCGTGGTGGCGGAGGTCAGCGAAGGGCACTGACCACTGATCACTGAGAACTGACCACTGACCACTGACGAAAGGGATGGGCAATGAGTGATCATCTGATTGAAATCGAGGATCTGACCAAGGTCTTCTACACCGACGAAGTGGAGACGCACGCGCTCTCCGGGATTCACCTGACCATCGATCGCGGCGAGTACGTGGCGATGTCGGGGCCTTCAGGCTGCGGCAAGTCCACCCTGTTGTCCATCCTGGGCCTGCTGGACACGCCCACGGGCGGCAAATATCACCTGAACAGCAAGCCGGTGGAGAACCTGAGTTTCGGCGAGCGTTCGCGCATCCGCAACCAGGAAATCGGATTCATTTTCCAGAGTTTTAACCTGATCGGCGACCTGACGGTGGAAGAGAACGTGGAATTGCCGCTGACCTATCGGGCAGGCATGCCTTCGGCGGAGCGCAAGAAGCGGGTAAAGGAAGCCCTGGAGCGGGTGAACATGGCGCACCGCATGCGGCACTATCCCGCGCAGCTCTCGGGCGGTCAGCAGCAGCGTGTGGCGGTGGCCCGCGCGCTGGCCGGTTCTCCATCGATCCTGCTGGCCGACGAGCCTACCGGCAACCTGGATTCGAAGAACGGCGAAGCGGTGATGCATCTGCTGGCCGATCTGCACCGCGAGGGCTCGACGATCTGCATGGTGACCCACGATCCGCGCTTTGCCAAGCACGCGGAACGGGAAGTGCACCTGTTCGACGGCAAGGTGGTTTCGGAAGACGAGCTCAGGAAGCTGACCGCGGAAGTCGAGGCGTAAGTGATGTTGATCCAGAGCGCGATTCGGGATTTGCGTTATGCGCTGCGGCAGTTGCGGAAGTCGCCGGGGTTCACGCTCGCGGCGATTCTCACGCTGGCCGTCGGCATCGGCGCGCTGACCACGGTCGCAACCTGGACGAATGCCGTGATGTATAGCCCGTGGCCGCATGTCGCGGCCCCGCGCCAGATCCGATTCATCAGCGCCCGGGTAGCGACGGGCAATGGTTACTCGGTGCATTACGATCAATACCGTTTTGTGCGCGAGCAGGCCCGCTCTTACCAGGATGGAGCTGCCTTCGAGCTGGAAACTGTGAACCTGACCGCGCCCGGAACAGCGCCGCAGGCCCTCCATGCGGGCCTGGTTTCGTCGAGCTACTTCCGGGCGCTTGGCGTGCAGCCGCAGAGGGGGAGATTCTTTGCCCCGGACACCAGCGACACGGCCTTCGGGGCGAACGACGAGATCGTGCTTTCGGACCGTTTGTGGCGCGATCAATTTAACGCCGACCCCGGCCTGGTGGGCCGGCCCATTTCCGTCAATCACCGCGCATTCACGGTGATCGGGATTGCCCCGGCCGATTTCTACGGCATCTACGGCGGACTGGCCGAGGCCGCCTGGGTCCCGCTTTCGAGCCTGCGCGATTTATCCGTGGATGCGCCGCCCGATCCGCTGGCGCACCACGGACTGCAGATGTTGGTGCGGCTGCGTCCCGGGGTGACCGATGCGGCTGCCAGCGCGGAACTGCGCACCCTGGTGAAGTCGTTTGTGCAGCAGAACCCTAACCAGAATCTCCAGCAGTGGGGGCTCGACCTCGACGACTCGGCCCACATGCAGAAGGGCTTTTTCGGCGGCATCGGGGAGCAGTTGCCGGTGCTTTACGGGGCGTCGATTCTGCTGATGCTGCTGGTGTGCATCAACATTGTTTCGCTGCTTGGGCAGCATGCCATGCGCCGCCGCCGCGAGGTTGCGATTCGCACGGCGCTGGGCGCGAGGGCGGGGCGCATCGCGGCGCAGGTGCTGACCGAAACCGCGCTGCTGGGGATGGCCGGCGGACTGGCCGGATGGGCCATGAGCACTGTCCTGGCCCGGGCTGTCTATGTCCTCATGCCTAACATCGGGATCCCGCTGGTTTTCAATTTGAGAACCGACCCGCGTATTCTTCTGTTCGTTTTTGCCGTCATTCTCGCGGTGACGCTGGGCTGCGGATTGTTCCCCATGCGCCAGTGGTTCCGCATTTCCCAAAGCGAAGCCCTGCACGCCGGCGGCGCGGCGGTGGCGGGCAGAACGCAAAACCGTCTGGGGCCGCGCATTCTGCTGGGGGCGCAACTGGGCATCTGCTTCGTGGTGCTGGTGTGCTGCGGCCTTTTCACGCGAACGGCCATCAACATCTTCAACCGGGTGCCGGGCTTCAACCGCTTCAACGTTCTGACCGCGGGAGTCGATCTCCGCCGCTCGGGGTACACGCAAGCGAGGGCGTACGCGTTTCAGACGACGCTTCTGGACCGGCTGCGCAGCGCGCCCGGGGTGGCCGGCGTGACGCTGACATCGCATCTTCCCATGGGGGACGAAGGTGCGGGCAACGCCCAGGAATTCGGGGTTCCCGGATATGTGCCGCGCAAGGGTGAGGACATGTCAGTGGTTACCGACATTGAAGGCCCCGACTTCTTCCGCACTCTCGGCATCCCGCTTATTGCGGGCCGGGATTTCGCCGGCAGCGACCATCGCGAGGCGCCGCGGGTGGCGATCGTAAACCAGGCGATGGCCAGCCGGTTCTGGCCGCAGGGCGATGCTATCGGCCATTCCGTCGAAGTGGCGCAGCAGAAGTGGCAGATTGTCGGCATCATCGGCGACTACATCTACCACAGTCCGCAAATCACCGATAAGGACCCGCTGCTTTTTCTGCCGCTGGAGCAGTACGGATTGTCGACATATACCAACATCGCGATACGCGCCAAGTCATCCACGGAGTCCGTTACGGGGCAACTGCGCCGGGCGGTAACGGCCCTGGATCCTTCGCTGCCGCTCGAAAATGTGCGCAGCCTGGAAGACGTCTCCGGCGATCAGTACCAGTTCACGCGCATTCCCGCGCAGTTGCTTGGCGTCTACGCATTGGCCAGTCTGCTGGTGGCCATGGCCGGCCTTTACGCGGTCATGTCCTACTCGGTCATCGAGCGATATCGCGAACTGGCCCTGCGCATGGCCCTGGGTTCTACGCGCACGGAAATCTTCCGGCTGGTGCTGGGCGGAAGCGCCGCCATCGCCGGGTACGGATTGGTTGCCGGCGGCATTGTGTCCATTGCGGCGGTGCGGTTAGTGCGCTCCATGCTGTTCGGCGTGGCCGCGTTCGACCCGGTGAGTTATTTCGCGGCCGCGGCTTTGCTCCTGCTTACCGCGTTGTTTTCGGGCCTGGTTCCCGCGCGCCGGGCTGCTTCGATAGAACCCATGCAGGCGCTACGGACCGAGTAGGTTGAATGACTGCATCATCCGC
>DASXXV010000108.1:0-36965 GCA_036502905.1 Occallatibacter sp.
ACCTGTCATACGACCCTCATCCTCATCCGACCAAGAGTCCGCGAGTTTCTCACGAAACGTTCGTTCAGGCTTCACACCTATAACGACATCGCTTGGCAATCGGCCAAAGTACGCTACTCGATCTTGATCGCTGTGGGCAAAGAACTGACGGTTTGGAAATTGTTTTTGGTCCAAAGCGACAAGGTCGGCGATGACAGCGCCCACCGAGATCTCACCAGGTCGGCACCAGGAAATAAAAGTCATATATGCTCCTGATCCGTGCATGGTGAATTCCGCCTTTTGCTCTACAACCCGACGATCGAGTTCGTCAAAAAACATCAAAAATGACTTCTCATACAATTCGTCCAGTGAAATCGTCTCATCCGAACTGGCGAATTCCTTTATGCGTTCTTGACTCTCGTTCTTCCACGCGATGGGAAGCTCATCAGGTGCGTCGCGGAGGGGAATATCACAGAGGAATCTAACCTCCTTATCTGGCAGGGTTGGATTCGATCTGAAAATAAGGACTGAAATGTCAGGCATCCTGAACACAAACACTGCAACTTGTGTAGGTCCCTTGAATACTTCGAGTCCAAACATCATTGGCGATGTCAGACCGGGTAGTTGAGACCTTATCTCGTCTATCATTTCAACGATCTTAGAATTGTCGCCCATAGCACGAACACCTTCCTTTGTGAGCATAGCGAAACCGAATGGCGGGTGGCCCAGGTCTTACCGACCAAGATTGCGCAGGAAAATGGGTGCCCAGGTCCCCGGTGTTGGGACCTGGGATACCACGAACCCAACCCTCACCTCGGGCGGGTGGCCCAGGTCTTTACGCTCAGATTCAGCACGAATATGGGGTACCACAAACCGAACCTTTGCTCGCCCCGCGCTAAACTCTTACCATGATGTCCACAAAGCGGCCGATCCGGAATGCGGTCGAGCGTCTTCCGGACGACATGGAATCCCGCAAGTTCGAGCGGGAACTCGGCGCGTGGCCCAGGTCTGCCGTTTTAAATCCAGCACGAAAATGGGTGCCCCAGGTCTCGCTTTTGAAACCTGGGAAACCACGAACCCAACCCTCCGCCCGCTCCAGCGCTAAACTCTCCCCATGATGTTCACCAAGCGCCTCCGCGAGGGCGTTCGTCGCGGAGACATCACATGCAGCGTGCGCATATGGGTCCGTCCCCAGGTGCGCGTGGGCGGGCGCTACCGCATGGAGGAAGGCGAAATCGAGATCGACTCGATCGAAACCATCGGCCTCCCCGACATCACGCCCGAACTGGCCCGCGCGTCGGGCTTTCTCGGCGTCCTCGACCTGCTCAAGGTCGCAAAGCACGGCCGCGGCGAGAACATTTACCTGGTGCGGTTCCATTACATTCCGCCCGCCCGGCCGATGGCACAGCGCCCGACGAGGGAAGTGGCTCTGCGCTCACCCTCGAAGAAGCGGGCCAGAGCTTCCAAATAACTCGCGAGCGCATCCGCCAGTTAATTGATCCAGACGGGCGCTATTCTGCGCCTTCCGGATTGGGGTCGGACGACGGAGGATCGCTGGCGGGGAAAGAGTCCGCGATGGTCTGGTCAAGATTCCTCTCCCGGGTGGGCGTCTCGCTTCGCGGAAGGGAAGGTTTCTGAGCTTCATCCCCGCGCCGCGCGGGATCGGTGCCGGGTGTGTGCTCGTTTCTCACTTCAGCCATAACTTCCTCCTGTGCCGCTGAAGATTGGGATGCGGGGGGAATCGGCGGGCGGTGTCTGCCGAGCAGATCCGCAGGGCCTTCGGACTTGCGTATACTGCGGTCAACGTCTGAAGGAGCTCCCATTCATGTACAGCGCTGCGAAGGTTCTCCCGGGCCTCGTCCTGGTTGTGTCGGTGGCTACTGCTCACTCCCAATCGCCGGCCGCTTCCAAGACTCCCACGATTGACCAGTCGCTCGAGACCTTCAGCGTGAGCTCGCCGAAGATCTCGCCGGAGGGCAAGCGAGTGATTTACGAGCAGAGCCGGACGAATTGGGAAACGAATGCCTTCGACACCGAGCTGTGGATCGCCGATGTGGAGAGCGGGTCGCGGCGCCCGCTCAGTCTGCGCGGGAGCTCCAGCTCCGATGCGGCGTGGTCGCCGGACGGACGGTGGATCGCGTTCCTCTCCGACCGGCCGGGTTCGCTGAAGGATTCGCCGGGCGGCAAGCGCCAGCTTTATGTCATGCCCGCGGATGGCGGAGAGGCGCAGCAGATCACGAAAATGGAAGATGGCGTCAACTCGTTCGAATGGTCGCCGGACGCGAAGCACATCGCGCTCGCGGCTCCGGCCCCCGAGCCCAAGGCCATGAAAGATCGAAAGGAGAGCTTTGGCGATTACAAGGTCATACACGGCGATTACCAGATGGTTCACCTCTGGCTGACGGATGTGCCCCAGCCCGACGCGGCGGGGCGGATGCCCAAGCTCCAAGACCCCAGGCTGCTGACCAAGGGCGATGAATTCAGCGTGAGCGATGGATTCTGCTTCTCGCCTGACGGCTCTCGTATCGCTTTCAGCGCCCAGCGCGATCCCGATCTCATCTCGGGTTTCAGCTCCGACATCTACGTCGTCACGCTTGCGGATAGCAGCGTGAAGAAGATTGTCGATACGCCCGGACCGGATCGAAATCCGCACTGGTCGCCGGACGGAAAACAGATCGCCTACGAGACCTCGGGCGGCAGCAAGTATTTCTACTACACGGACAACCGCATCGCCGTGGTTCCAAGCGATGGAGGCTCGCCCCAACTGCTCACGTCCGCGTTCGACGAAGATGCCGACCTGCTGCGCTGGGCGCCCGAGGGCATCTACTTCTCCGCGCTCCAGAAGACAACATCTTCGTTGTTCCTCCTCGATCCGCAGAGCAAAGCCGTGAAGCAGATCGCCATGCCGGGAACCACCATTGCCAACGGCTTTTCGTTCACTCGCGACTTCCAGCACGTCGCATTTCGCGGCGCGGGACAAAATCAATACGGCGAAATATTTTCCTCGTCTCTATCGTCCCCTGCGCCCGTCCAGGTAACCCACGCCGGCGAACAACTCAGCGCGTTCACCCTCGCACGCCGCGAAGTGGTCCGCTGGAAATCGGGCGATGGCACCGAAATCGAAGGGGTGCTGATCAAGCCGGCGGACTTCGATGCGAACAAGAAGTACCCGCTGCTGGTGGTTATCCACGGCGGCCCCAGCGGCATCGATATGCCGTCGATCTCCGCGGACCGCTATTACCCGATGGAGCGCTTTGTAGCGCGGGGCGCGTTGATTCTCCGGCCCAATTACCGCGGCTCGGCAGGATACGGCGAGGCATTTCGCTCGCTCAACGTGCGCAACCTGGGCGTAGGCGATTTTGCCGATGTTATCTCCGGAGTCGACTACCTGATCGGGCAAGGTTATGTCGATAAGGATCGCGTGGGCGCGATGGGCTGGAGTGAGGGCGGCTACATCTCGGCATTCATCACCGCGTCCAGCGACCGCTTCAAGGCGGTTTCGGTGGGCGCCGGCATCTCGGACTGGATGACCTATTACGTCAACACCGACATCACCCCGTTCACGCCGCAATACCTGCACGCTAATCCCTGGGAAGATCCCGCCATTTACGAGAAGACCTCGCCGATTCACTACATCGACAAGGCGAGGACGCCCACCCTCATCCAGCACGGCAGCGCGGACAGGCGGGTGCCCATCGCCAACGCCTACGAGCTTCGCCAGGCTCTCGAAGATCGCGGGGTACCGGTGAAGATGGTGGTCTACGACGGTTTCGGCCACCCCATCAACAAGCCGAAGCAGCAGCGCGCGGTGATGGAAGAGAACGAGAACTGGTTCGATCACTACATCTGGGGCGATCCGCTGGCGCCTGCGCTCACGCCGGTTGCATCAGCCCCGGAAAAGAAGGAAAAGCCTTAGGACCGTTTTCCAGGAGGGCAAACCGGGACATCTGGCGTGAAAATAGCCTTCACTACCCCCTGAACTCTGTCATCCTGAACGAAGTGAAGGATCCGCGGTTGCTTTTTCATGCTTTCTGGGGTGGAACCTCGTTCCATGTCTGACTGCCGTGAGAATTGCTTCAACCATCCTCGCCTGCCTGTCATCCTCACCCTGACCCTGAGCTTGCGAAGGGGAAGGGAAACGATCTGCGGTCGTTCTCCACCAATGCGGGTAATGAATTCTCTGCGACAGGCCCCTAGAACCGCAGCGATTGAAGGAACTCGAGGCTGCGGGGAATCTGCTTCACCGCATCCGCACTTTCATCTTCGATGTAATACTTTTCGCAGCCCTGGCGGCGTGCGGCGGAGAGCACGTCCGCCCACGGAATTACGCCATCGCCCACCGCTACGCTGTCCTCGTCCGGCGCGGAGCCGGAGAGATTGCCGGGACCCGCGCCCTTCTTGAGATCCTTCAGGTGAAGCAGGCGAAAGCGATGCGGATATTTGTTGAGCAGGCGCACGCAATCCTGACCTGGCCACGCAATCCAGAAGGTGTCCATTTCGAAATTCACCACCGCGGGGTCGGTCTCCGAGGCAAGCGTGTCGAACAGCGTGCCCTTGGGCCCGGGCTGGAATTCATATCCGTGAGGATGATAGGCGAAGCCGTAGCCGGCTTTTTTGAGATCGGCGGCCCACGCATTCATTCTCGCCGCGGCACGCCCGGCATCGCTGAGTTCGAAGCGGTCGCCGTGCGGGATCCATGGCAGGATCGCCCAGCTTGCTCCGAGAGTGGCTAAATCACTGGCGATCGGCCCGATCCCCTTTTCAAAAACATCCCACTGCGCAGCGAGTGAAGTGGCCTGAAGTCCCGCCCGGTCGAGCGCCTTGCGAAACTCGGCGGCGGTGAGTCCGTAGTATCCGGGGACCTCGACTTCGCGAAAGCCCATCGTCTTCGCCTGCGCGAGGGTGCCGGGCAGGTCGGCGGCAATTTCGCGCCGCAGGCTGTATAACTCCAGGCCCACTTCGAAGGAATCCTGAGCAGGAGCGGACTGCAGCCCGCGCGCGGCAGCCCAGGGGCTCATTGCAGCCATACCTGCGCCCGCAGCCACCCCGGCGGTGAATTGTCTGCGCGTGATCATCGGCCGTTTCCTTTCGCGCCCTGGTTCATGAAGACGTCCACCCGCGGTGAGCCGTAATTGTAAGGCTTGGATACGATGTCCGGGCGCCCGTCGCCATCCAGGTCAACGGCTTTGGCCTCGTGAATATCGAGCCCCTCGGCAAACCACGTAGTCGTGAAATTGCCCTTGCCGTCGCCATAAAAGATATACGCCTTCGCCGCGGGATTGGCGCCGTCCAGCCGCTGCTCACCCACGAATATATCGAGATTGCCATCCCCGTCGAAGTCGGCAATCTGCAGGCTGTGGCCGAAGTGGATATCGGCGATTTTATGCAGGATCCAGGTGCCCTGCACCCACTCGTACATGTTCAGTGGCCCGTCGCCATCGCCTACCACGAACAACACCTGCGGCCGTGCGCTGTCCCTGATGAGCCGTCCCGCCGCAGCGCGGGAGAACGAATAACGCGGATCGATAACGTTCTCCTCGAAATTCAGGCCGCCCAAGTTGCGAAACCAGCGGCCGCCCCCCACGATGTCCGGCTTGCCGTCGCCATCGATATCGATGACTGCCAGGCCCTCATGCTCGTTGATGCCTTTCCACGCCGGTGACTTGCCGAGCTGTTCGGGCTGGCTGTCGGTGCCGTAATGATAGACCTGCGTAACTGGCCACTCTTCCGAATGCAGCGGATCGGGCGGCGCCTTGGCGATAAAGAGCCCGTGCGCGTCCTGGTTCCAGAAAATGACTTCGGGCTTGCCGCAGCCGTCCAGGTCCGCGGCCACCTGGTCGTGGTGTTTGGGCGCACCGGAGTGCTTGATCGTGTGGCGTTCCCAACGCTGGTCCAGCTTCGGATAGGGATTGCGCCACCACCAGATCTCATTGCGCTTCCAGTCGCCGGCAGCGATGTAATCGAGATTGCCGTCCCCGTCTACGTCCATCGCGATCCCGCCGGCCTCGATGTGCAGTGGTTCAGGCTCGATCACAAATCGTTTCCATTCCGATCCAACGCGCCGGTACAGAACAACGGAATCCGCCGCTGTGCGCTCGGTAAGGACAAAGCCGGGATCGCCGTCGTGGGCGAAATCACCCACCGTGATAGAGGTCTGCTCACTCCCTCGGTTCGGCACAGGGAGATCGCCTGTTGCCGAGGAGAGGTGTTTCCATGTCACACGATCCTGTGATCCCGCGCCAGCAGCCAGGGCGGCAACCATTGCCAGGGCCGCGAAATGAACGGATTTCACCGAGCTTTCCTTTCCGCCCGATTATACGTACCATACCGAGCAGCGATCTTTGCTACTTGCAACTGGCTGATTCACTCTGCTAAAACGTTTTTGCTCAAATCTTTCAAGCCGCACCATGAAGGGAAGAAGTATATGAAGGGCATCACCCGCCGCATGTTCGGCAAGACGGTAGCCGCCTCGGCGGCGACCGCTGTTTCAGGTTTGTCTTTTCCAAGAATGGCATTCGGGCAGTCGCGACCGGAGGCATCGGAACTGCGCTATCCCAAGGGGTTCGTGTGGGGCTGCGCGACGGCGGCCTACCAGATCGAGGGAGGCGCCAGGGACGATGGACGCGGGCCGTCCACATGGGATGTTTTCTCGCACACACCGGGCAAGACCCACGAGGGCGACACCGGCGATGTGGCCAGCGACTCCTACCACCTCTACAAGGAGGACGTGAAACTGCTCAAGGGCATCGGGGCGGGCGGCTACCGTATGTCGATGTCGTGGTCGCGCGTATTCCCCAACGGGAACGGCGAAGTCAACCCCAAGGGCCTCGACTACTACAACCGCGTCGTGGATGAGCTGCTGGCCAACAACATCACGCCCTACATCACCCTGTTCCACTGGGATACCCCGGCGAACTTGCCTGGCGGATGGCAGTCTCGCGACACGTCCAAGGCGTTTGCCGACTACGCCGGCTACGTAACCAAGCGACTGGGGGATCGCATCAAGCACTGGATGACGACCAACGAGTTCGTGTGCTTCACCGACCTCGGCTACAAGCAAGGGACATTTGCGCCGGGGATGAAGCTGGCGGAGGGTCCCGCGAACCAGGTGCGACACCACGGAATCCTCGCTCATGGGTTGGCCGTGCAGGCCATCCGCGCGAATACTCCTGCCGGCACGCAGGTGGGACTGGCAGAAAACGCCAATGTCTACGTGCCGATCATGGAAACCAGGGAGCACATCGAGGCCGCTCAACAGGCCACGCGCCTGGGAAATGCGCCGTTCCTCACCGCATTGATGGAAGGCAAGTACATCGACGCGTATCTCGAGCATGAGGGCGCGAACGCCCCGCAGGTCGAGGCAGGCGACTTCAAGGCGATTTCCAGCCCGCTCGATTTTGTAGGCGTGAATATCTACACGCCCTTCTTTGTGCGCGCCGACGACTCCAAAGCGGGCTTCACTCAGGTGCCGTTCCCCACCTCTCAGCCGCACATGGCCTCGCCCTGGATCCTCCTGGCTCCGGAGTGCCTCTATTGGGGCGTTCGCAACGTGGTGGACCTGTGGAAGATTCCGGCCGTCTACATCACCGAGAACGGCTGTTCGTCCGACGATGTGCTCACGCCCGCGGGGCGCATCGATGACATCGATCGCCTGATGTACCTGCGCAACCACCTGACCCAGTTGCATCGCGCCGCCACCGAGGGCTACCCCGTCAAGGGCTACTTCCTTTGGAGCCTGCTGGACAACTTCGAATGGGCCGACGGCTACAGCAAGCGCTTCGGCATTCACTACGTGGACTTCAAGACCCAGAAACGCACACCCAAACTGAGCGCCGAGTGGTACCGGGAAGTGATCTCAAATAACGCGGTGATCTAGCTGGCGCGGCGGCGCAGACCTAAAAGGCTCGTATTGCCTGGGCGCATATGGGCCTTTTGTTTGTCCGGTTTATCACCGAACGGTAGGTCGTTTACAAGTTTTCTTGGAGAGGTGACAACCTATTCCACGCAACCGTCATCCATCGAACAAGGGCGGGGTGTATCCGCCATCACCGGGCGTCGACTTGTTTCCCGATACGTCAGTGTACCGGATAAAGGCTAACGGACCTATGAACGTAGAACAAATGGACTTGGCCGATTCACATCGCGGCGATCTCAGACTTCAGAAACCCGATCAACGCGTTCCCGACACTCGCGAGGTGCTGGAGGAGTTGTTCCACCTATTGGAGGAATACGCTCCGGTCTGGTACACAGAGGAACACCACAACCGCGCTGTGGCCGCCCTGCTTGGAAGGCCCGTTTAGGCCGTCGTAGCTTTCGCCGCGGACTGGGGTTCAGAACAACTGCAGCGGTCCCGCGGCTTCACTGACATGCACGGGTGCGGGGTGATGTACAGCCGGACGCCGGCGCTGGGATCGCTGGTTGTGTAACGTGGAAGCCACTGCGCTTTCGCTACCCGCAAGCGCGCCGTTGCAAAACGTGACCGAGCGACCCGGGAGTGCCGGGATCCGTTCTCCCGGCACCAGGATTCCGGCCAGGTTCATCGGGTCGGCTCCGGCCACCGTGATCGAATCCTGCGATTCGCGATGCCGCGCGGCACGCAGGCTCTCCACCGCTTCGGGAAGAGCGAATTGCTCTCCGCCGAATCCAGTTACGAATCGCCCCCCTCGCACTTCGCCGCGGTCTTCCAGGCGGCGCAGCATCCGCAGCAGCGCACCCCACCTTGGAATATTGGACTCGCGCGCCACCACGTCGCGGAACACCACGCCGTAACGCGCCAGCAGCATCCGTGCCGCGGATTCGATTGCAGCATCGGTCCGGCGCGCTTTCTCCAGCGCATCCGCAGGCACGGGAATGTCCGAACTGAACAACGACCATCGTCCCGCCGCGCTGCGCATCCTTCTATGGATTTGAACCGCGGGCTTGCGGTCGGGGTCGATCATGGCGCGCAGTTGATCGAAGCCGTCGGCTGCCGCCAGGCCTGCAGCGGCCAGTTCCCAAAGAGCATGCAGAGTTTGCTCCCGGGTGAGAACCAGCAGCCTCTGGGCGTCTTCAACAAAGCAGGCGCCTCGCGTCTTCAGAAGCTCCCATACCCGCATTGCGCCGGGCGTGAGCGCCTGGGCCAGCCTGCGTTCATCCACCCTCTCCTCTTCGAGCGCCGCCGCCAGCCAGGCCGCCGAATCGCGAACATAGAACGTGATGGGCGCCGCATTCGACGGGATCACGCGCCGCGGCCCTCCTCCCTCGGCAGCGGCGAATGCCGGGTGCGGCGACACGCGTCCCCAACCGACGGCGCCGGAGAGACACAGCCGATCGAGCCACGCGGGATCGTAATCGGCCACGCGCGCGGGCAGAAGGGAGCGCTCCCATTCCACCGCGGAAGCCTCGAATCCTTCCAACAGTGTCAGCGCTTCCAGCACGCCCTCTTCGCCCGCCAGTTGCGTTTGCGGAGCGAGATGCTGCCAGCCCAGCAGCCAGCGCATGAACGCCGCCGGCGCAACCGGCTCCACCTCTCTGCGGCGAATGCCGACGGTGAGCTTGTGGATGCGCTGCAGGATACGCCGCTCGCACCACTCGATGTCGTGGTCCTCATTGGTGGCAGGCTTTTCGAAGCTTCCGCGCATCAACAGGCCCTGGACCTCCATCGCAATGAAACCCTGGAAAACCAGCGCCGGTTCAACATGCAACATTTCGGCGAAGTGATTTGCCGTTACCGGCCCCAGTATCTGCATCCATCCCTGCACGCATTTCTTGAGCGCTTCTTCCCTGGTTGCCCGATCCGCGCCGGGCGAAGACCACAGCGCCTGCGCCAGCGGTACGCGCTCCGTTGCCACCCAGCACCAGCCATTGCCGCACGCCGCCGCCTGCGCGCGGCCGGTGCTCGCAAGGCGCTCATACAATTGCGGCCAATGGGGGCTGCGTTCCTCGTCGATAAAAGCGGCGGGCAGTGCGATGAGCCCCATCAACAGGTCGTGCAACTCGTTCTCGTCACGAACGTCAGGCCACGACTGGGCGCGCACCGTATCGATTGCCTGCTGATCCAGTTTGCCCGCCTGCTCCAGCACACTGGCCGGAATCTCGCCGCGCAGCGAAACCGCGCGCGTCCGCCGCTCTTCCAGCCCCGCTTCGTCGAGAAACGCATACGGATTGGCGTTCATCAACTCGTGCGCAAACTGCGAGGGCACGGGCGTGTCCACCGCCAGGCAACGAATGCTGCCGTCCTGGATGCCGCGCAGCACTGCGAGCAGTCCTTCCAGGTCCATAGCTTCCTGCAGCACATCCTGCATCACTTCGCGCACCAGTGGATGATCAGGAATCTGGATGTCGCCCTCGATATTCTCGAAACATGCCGCGGCTTGCGGAAACACGCTGGCCATCAGGTCGTCGGAGCGGATGCGCTGGATCTGCGGCGCTATGCGCTTTCCTTTAGAGAACCGCAACAACTGCAGGCTGCGATTTGCGGCCCAGCGCCATCGCGTCTTGAAGATCGGCGAGGCAAGCGAGGCCTGTTCCAGGAGACCCTTCGTCGTAACTTCGGTCAGGAATTGAAATACATCCGACAATGGAAAGCTGTGCTGCTCGGCGAGCGATATGTTGATGCCGTTGTCCGTGGCCGCGGCCTGCAATTCGAAATTGAATCCGCGGCAGAAGCGCTTGCGCAGCGCCAGCCCCCAGCCTTTGTTGATGCGGCCGCCGAAAGGCGCATGCAGGACAAGTTGCATGCCGCCGCCTTCATCGAAAAATCGCTCCGCGATGATGGTTGTCTTCGACGGCACCGCGCCCAGCACCGCGCGTCCCGTGACGATATAGGCAATGAGCTGCTGGGCGCCCGACGCGCACACGCCGCATTCCTCCATCAGCCAGGCCATTGCGGACGCAACCTCCGGCTGCGAAGGCGAGATGCATCCCGGAGACACGCTGCGCGTGCGCTCTGAAATCTCTTCGCGCAGTTCGCCGACGCCGTCGCACAGGATGCTGGTTCTCTGCGGCGCCTCGCCAAACCAGAAGGGCACGCTGGGCGGCGCGCCCCGCGCATCTTCCACCAGCACCTGGCCGGCAGCCTCGATGCGCTGAATCCGCCAGCTCGAGTTGCCCAGCAGGATTACGTCGCCGGGGCTGGAGTCCACTGCGAAATGCTCGTCGAGCGTGGCGATCTGCACGCCTTCCGGCTGCAGGATCACGTTGAAGAGAGCCGTATCGGGAATCGCGCCGCCGTTGCCAATCGCGATCATCCGTGCGCCGCGTCGCGCGTGCAGCCGGCCGTGCACGCCGTCGTGCATCAGGTAGGCACCGTACCGGCCCCGGGTCGACTCGATTCCGTTGCAAAGGATGGCGGCGAGTTCTTCAAACTGCTCGCGCGTCAGGTCGCGATAGGACCAGGCCCGCCGGATCACTTCGTAGAGGGCATCCGTTTCCCACGACTCGGCGCCGCAGGCGGCCACCATCTGCTGCATCAGCACGTCCAAAGGCTGCGGAGGTATCTCCAGCGTGTCGAGCACGCCGGCGCGCATTTTGCGAACCAGCGCTGCCTGTTCCAGCAGGTCGTCGCGGGTGGTCGCAAACAGACGGCCCTTGGGAGTCGCGCCCCGCCAGTGCCCGGCACGGCCCACGCGCTGCATGGCCACCGCCACCGCGCGCGTGCTGGAGATCTGGCACACCAGGTCGATATCGCCGATATCGATGCCTAACTCCAGTGACGCGGTCGCGACAAGAATCTTGATTTCCCCGCGCTTCAGGCGTTGTTCAGCGTCAAGCCGCAAGGTGCGGGACAGTGATCCGTGATGCGCGGCGACATTCTCTGTGCCTAGGCGCTGACCCAGCGCGAAGGCAACCCGCTCCACCAGCTTGCGCGTGTTTACGAAGACCAAAGTGGAGCGGTGACTCTCGGTATGCGCGGCCAGCTTGTCGAAGATCTCTTCCCACATCGCGTAGGTGGTGACCGAACTCAGCTCATCGCCGGGGACTTCGATGGCCAGGTCCAGCGCGCGCCGCTGGCCGATCTGGATGATGGTGGCGGCCTTGCGGCGAGGGTCCGCCCCGGTTAGATAACTGGCCACCAGTTCGATGGGATTCTGCGTCGCCGACAGGCCGATACGCTGCGGCGGGGGCATCAGGCCGGTCAGCATCGCTCCCCGCGAGAGCCGGTTCTCTCCGCACACCAGCGCCTCCAGCCGCTCCAGCGAGATGGCCAGGTGCGCGCCGCGCTTGTCGTCCGCCACGGCGTGAATCTCGTCCACGATGACCGTGTGCACGTGGCGCAGATGCTCGCGGCTCTTCCCCGCGGTGAGCAGGATATACAGCGACTCCGGCGTCGTCACCAGGATGTGCGGCGGATTGCGCAGCATCGCGGCCCGTTCGCCCGGCAAGGTGTCGCCGGTGCGCACCGCGGTGCGGATGCCCATGGAAAGATAGCCGCGTTCCAGGGCGAGTTCCTGGATTTCGCGGAGCGGCCCGTCGAGATTCTTTTGAATGTCGTTGGAAAGCGCCTTCAGCGGCGAGACGTACACCACCTGGGTGGTCGGCGGCAGTGAGCCGTCGATCGACTGCCGCAGCAGCCTGTCAATGCACACCAGGAAGGCGGCCAGCGTTTTGCCGGACCCGGTCGGCGCGGAGATCAGGGTCGGCTTGCCCGCCAGAATACTGGGCCATCCGCACACCTGGGGCTCGGTCGGAGTTCCGAACTTTCTTTCAAACCATTCGGCCGTGACGGGATGAGCCCACGACAGCTCGCACGGGGAAGACAGTTCGGCGGGGAAGGCCATGAGGGATTTTAGCCGATTCGCTTTTGTTTGCTGAGACAGGATTTTCAACCCCCGCCCCCGAGTGCCCGCTTCGCCTTCATTCCGCATGCGCGGATCACGCCTCCGTATGATTATCGGCCCATGCCTCGCGCAACCTTTCCGCAGCCTCCTGTACGGGCACCCTCCCCTTCACTCCGTTCCGTTGTCCAAAAACAATCCAGGCCGCCAAGCCTGCCGACAAACCAGCCGCATACATCGCGAAACGCAACATTCAACAGCCTCCAGTAACTCCAATTCAGATGCCATGCTTGCACCGGAGAGTTGCAAAGTTGTAATCTGCCAGGGCTCAAATTGACATCCCGAACTCCGCAACGTAGCCTTCATCCGTGGAAATTCCCGCTCGATTCGTCTACTCCATCCATGTCGGTTAACCCCACACTCTGCTCACGCGTTCTGGAGGATCGAGCATGAAGTTCGCTCTCGCCCTGCTCTTTACCGCTGTCTTCCTTGGCGTCTCCGCATCCGCTGCAGCGGGCCCGATCCAGGTCATGCTGCTCGATGGTCAGAGCGGAGGGCCGTACCACAACTGGAAACTGACCACGCCCATCCTGAAAAAGGAGCTCGAGGAGACGGGGCTCTTCACGGTCACGGTGGTCACCGCGCCGGCCTCCAGCGGCGATTTCAGCGGCTTTCATCCGGAGTTCGGCAAATACCAGGTCGTGGTCTCGAACCTCGATTCGCCGTCCTGGCCCGAAAGTCTGCGCGCGCAGTTCGAGCTGTACATCCGCAACGGCGGCGGCCTGGTGATCGTTCACGCGGCCGACAATGCATTTCCCGAATGGGCCGGGTACAACGAGATGATCGGTATCGGCGGATGGCGGGGCCGAACGGAGAAGGACGGCCCCATGTGGTACTACAAGGACGGCAAGCTGGTTTCCGATCCGTCTCCCGGCCATGCCGGCGCCCATGGCGCGCGCCGGCCCTTCCAGGTCACCGCGCGCCAGCCCGAGCACCCCATCCTCAAGGGATTGCCGCCGGTGTGGATGCATGCGCCCGACGAGCTCTATGGGACCCTGCGCGGCCCCGGAAAAAACATGACCATACTGGCGACCGCTCATTCCGATCCCGCCAACGCCGGTACCGGACACGATGAGCCCATCCTGATGGTCCTGAGCTACGGGAAGGGCAGAGTGTTCCATACCGTGCTCGGCCACGATGCCACCGCACTCAGTTGCGTAGGCTTCATCACCACGTTCCAGCGCGGCGCCGAGTGGGCCGCGACCGGCAAGGTCACGCAGAAGGCGCCCGCTGCATTTCCAACCGCGGAGACGGTGAGCTATCGGGCCGATATCGTGTCCATGGATCCAGCCATCGCGCGGGGCAGCGCAACCACGGCAACGGAAATGGTCGACCGGCCCGCCATTACCGGCATCTCGCACCTCGCGCTGTTTGCCGACGATTTCGCCAAGTCGCAGCGGTTCTACGCGGACTTGCTGGGCTGGGACCAGGTGCCGGCCGGCGATGCCAGGCCAGGCACCCGCTTCTACGCCAACCACGCGCAGTATGTGGAGCTCGTCTCGCCGCCCATCCCGGGGCAGATTGACCGTCTCGACAGCGTTGCTTTTGCCACCCCCGATGCCGAAGCGATGCGGCAGTTTCTGCGCTCCAATGACGTAGTCGTTCCACCGGCGCTCACCGTCGACGCGGATGGAAACCGCAGCTTCGCGGTGCACGATCCGGAAGGCAATAAGGTCGTCTTCGAGCAGGACGGGCCTCATCCGCCGGATGCGCCCGCCTCCTCTTCCCGCAGCCTCAGCTCGCACATCATGCATGCCGGTTACATGGTGCGCAACCGCTATGCGCTCGACCATTTCTACAAAGACATCCTGGGCTTCCACCTCTACTGGCAGGGCGGCGATCCGTCCAGTCGAGTGGATTGGGTGATGATGCAGGTCCCCGATGGAACCGACTGGATCGAGTACATGCTCTACCTGCCCGCGCATCCATCCATGGCGCAGCTGGGCGGAGCCAATCATCTCGCCCCGGGAGTCACCAGCGTGGCGGAGCTGCAGCAGAAACTCGAACAGCGCGGCTGGAAAGCGCCCCAAGGCCGCGACCCCAAGCTGCTCGGCGTTGACGGCAAAATTCAACTCGACCTTACGGATCCCGACGGCACGCGGGTTGAATTCATGGAATACAAGCCGGTGAAGGATCCCTGCTGCTCCGCCTACGCCGGCGCTCAGCCCACCCCCGCGGCGGGCTGGTAGGTCTTCGGGACGCGCCGCGGCCTGCCCACCGTTGGAAGATATGGCCTTTCGCATTCGGGTTGACAACCCCCGCAGCATTGGTGTTTCTTTGCGCGTGGCGACACACGCGCCGATTTGTCTGCATTCAAAAAACAAGCGGCAATTGGAAGCAGGAATTGCCTGACGTGTGCTTTGTCTTTCCCCATTTGCCGAGCAATGCCTCGCGAGTTCCTCCCAGAGCTTGAGGCCCTTCTGGATCTCTGCGGCAGGCTCGGCACGACTGAACAGGCTGCGGAAAAACACAATCAGGCGCTTGCTTTGTAACAGGGCTCGGCCGCACGCCGATGGCTCTTTTTGGAGACCAGCAATGAAGATCTCGCTTCGCTCCCGCCGGACATGGTTCCTGACGCTCGCCCTTCTCGCCCTTACCTTCAGCACAAGCTGCTTCGCCCAGGCCGATCCGCCCATTCCTTCCGGTTCGATCCGGATCCACTACTTCCGCGCCGACGGCAACTACCTCGGCTGGACTGTCTACGCCTTCGGCGACACCACCGAGCCCAACAACTGGGGCGCGGGACCGGTGGCGGTCACCGGAACCGACAGCTTCGGCGCGTACTTCGACGTGGGCGTCACGACGGGCGCCGCCAATGTCGGCATCATCGTTCACAAGGGCAATACCAAGGACCCCGGCCCGAACGAATACGCCGACCCCGCCACCCAGGGCAATGAATACTGGCAGCTTTCCGGCAGCGACATTCTCCAGACCACGCAGCCGCCGACCATCCAGGCGACCGATCCGGCTATTCCCGCGGGCAAGGTGCGTATCCACTACAACCGGCCGGATAACAACTACGGCGGCTGGAGCATTTACTCTTTCGGCGCAGGCACCGACCCCAATAGCAGCTGGTGCAACACTGAGGACTACATCTCCGGCTACGACACATATGGAGCGTATTACGACGTCGGTGCCGACCCCACCCTCAACGGTGGCGACCTGGGATTCATCATTCACAACTGCCAGGCCAACGTGAAGGATCCCGGCCCCGACATGCACCTGCAGGTGAACCAGTTCACATCGGCGTGGGTGCTCTCCGGGGCGGCGACGGTGTTTACGTCGCAACCGGTCACCGAGTACACCACGGATCCACCCATTCCTGCCGGCCACGCGCGCATCCATTACTACCGGCCCGACGGCAGTTATGGCGGCTGGAGCTTGTATCCGTTCTTTGCCACCAGCGATCCCACCGGCAACTGGTGCAACACCGAGGACTACGTCAGCGGCTACGACAGCTACGGCGCTTTCTACGATGTCGGCATCACCACCGGCACCCTGGGCTTCATCATTCACAACTGCTCCACCGGCGTAAAGGACCCCGGCCCGGACATGCATCTGCAGGTGCCCGATTATCTCCAGGCGTGGGTGGTGTCGGGCGACGCCAACGTTTTCCTCTCGCAGCCCACCGCCGCCCAGTTGCTCAGCGGCGTGTTCAACCAACTGCAGGCGTACTGGCTGGACGCGACCACCGTGGCCCTCCAGTCGCAATATTTCCAATCCGGATGGACGTACGCGCTCAATTACAGCCCTGCGGCAAGCCTGCAACTCGCGCTTACCGGCATTACCGGCGGCACTGCGATCCCGCTTACTCCCTACGCCGGTTCGCTCACCGCGGACCAGGCCTTGCGCTATCCGCAACTGGCCGGCTATGCGCTCTTCAAGCTGCCCTCGAATCTCGATCCGGGCGTGATTCCACAGGCCGTGGAGAGCCAGCTTGCGGTGTCGGCCTTAGGCCCGGACGGCGCCCTCAAATACGCCACCGGCATGCAGATATTCGGCGTGCTTGACGATCGTTTCAACTACTCCGGCCGCCTGGGAGTGCTGTTCCGGCGCGCCACCGATCCCACCTGGTTCGATTTCCCCGACGATGCCGGCTTCCCGCTCAAGATCAAACTGTGGGCGCCCACCGCCCAGAGCGCGAACCTGCTGCTTTACAACGCCCCGACGGACACCACGCCCGCCAAGACAGTCGCCATGCACTCGCACCACGGCGTGTGGGTTGCCGACGGCGAGGTTGACTGGAGGGGCAAGTACTACCTGTTCAACGTCAACGTCTATGTGGCATCGGCGCAGGCCATCGTGAGCAACACCACGACCGATCCCTACTCCATCGATCTGGCCATCAACGGGACCATGTCACGCATCACCGATCTCGATGCCGAGAGCACCAAGCCCGGCGACTGGGACGAAAGCGCATCGCCGCCGCTCAACAGCGTGAACGACATGAGCATCTACGAGCTGCACGTGCGCGACTTCAGCGTGGCCGATCCCACCGTTCCGGCTTCGCTCCAGGGCACGTACGAGGCGTTCGCTCTGCCCAATTCGAATGGGATGCGTCATCTGCGCGCGCTGGCCCGGTCAGGCCTCAAGGCCATCCACATCATGCCCAGCTTCCACTTCGACGCCATCAATGAAGATAAATCCACCTGGCAGTCGCCCGGCAACCTGTCGCCGTATCCCCCCGACGGCCAGCAGCAACAGGCCGCCGTGGCCGCCGTGCAGAACAACGACGCCTACAACTGGGGCTACAATCCGCACCACTACATGGCCCCCGAAGGCGCCTATGCGGTAAATCCCAACAACCGCATAAGGGAATACCGTCAGATGGTGCAGGGCCTGCACTCCGCCGGCCTGCGCGTCATCCAGGACGTGGTCTTCAACCACACCTCGGCCAGCGGCAATACCTTCGCCGCCAACCTGGACATGCTGGTGCCCAACTACTATCACCGTCTCGACGCCAACGGCTCCCAACTCACCGGCTCGTGCTGTGCCGACACCGCCAGCGAACATCGCATGTTCGAGAAATTGATGATCGATACTCTCCTCCTGAATGCGAAGCAGTACAAGATCGACGGCTTCCGCTTCGATGAGATGAGCATGCACTTCACCTACAACATGGCCAACATCAAGGCGGCTTTGGGCGCGCTCACGCCCCAGGCCGACGGGCTGGACGGCAGCAAAATCTATCTCTACGGCGAAGGCTGGCAGATGGCCGAAGCGGCCAACAACGCCATTGGGCCGAATGCCAGCCAGGTGAACATGTACGGCTCCGGCATCGGCACATTCAACGACCGCATTCGCGACGGCATACGTGGCGGCGGACCGTTCGGCGATCAGCGCGACCAGGGCTTTGCGACCGGGCTTGCCACGGACCCCAGTGCCTACACCAGCGCCGCAACGCCGGCCCCGGCGCAGCTGGCCACGCTGCTGGCGCAGTCCGACTGGATCCGCCTCGGCCTCGCCGGCAACATGCGCGATTACACCCTCGTGAACGCGCAGGGCCAGGCGGTTCCCGGCTCGCAGATCATCTATGGCGGCCAGCCCGCGGGCTACACCGCTTCGCCCATCGAAGACATCAACTACTGCTCGGTGCACGATAACCAGACGCTGTTCGATGTGGTGCAATTAAAGTCATCGCTTAGCGACGATATCTCCGCGCGGGCGCGGCGCCAGGTACTGGCTATGAGCCTGGTCGCGCTAGGCCAGGGCGTGCCCTTCTTCCAGGCCGGGGACGATCTGCTGCGCTCCAAAGACATGGATAACAACAGCTACGATTCGGGCGACTGGTTCAACAAGATCGACTTCAGCTTCCAGACCGCCAACTGGGGTATTGGCCTGCCCATTGCGAGCCAGAATCAGGCCCAATGGCCAATCATGCAGCCGCTGCTCGCCAATCCTGCCCTGGCTCCCACGCCGCAGAACATCTCCGCAACCACGCAGGCCTTCCAGGAGTTCATGGCGATTCGCTACAGCTCCGGCCTGTTCCGCATGGCTACGCTCAACGAGGTGGAGAACTACCTGAGCTTCCTCAACACCGGCCCGAGTCAGACGCCCGGCCTGATCGTGATGCGCCTCGACGATCACGGCTCCAACTACGGCAAGTACCACCACATCGTCGTGTTTTTCAACGGCGGCAATACGCAAGTCACGTTTACCGATGCATCGCTGGCCGGCATGCACCTGCATCTCCATCCCGTGCAGGATGGGTCGTCCGATCCGGTCGTGAAGCAGGCCCGGTTCAAATCGCAGCAGGGAACCGCGACCATTCCTGCCCTCACGACAGCCGTCTTCGTAAGCGACAGCGAATAGTGCCCATCTGAGCCGCAGCCCCGTGCCCGTCCTTGCGACTTCTTTCTGTCGCGAGGGTGGGAAACCACCAACTCCGCCCCATCAGGAAAGGGAATTTGCGCCGGTCCTTCACAGCCCCGAGTAGATCTGGAACGGCGCCCAGTAGAACGGCTGGCGGAACTTGCTGTCGGAGTGAAGCAACGAGAGCTTGGCCTGGCGCAGCGCCGCGCTGGGCGTCAGGCCGTCGGCCAGCCCCGCATACATCCTGTCCATCAACTGCGGGGTGGAGTCGTCGCTCGCCTCCCACAGCGCGCCGATCACGTTATGCGCGCCGGCGCGCAGGAATGCCCACGACAAACCCACCAGCCCTTCGCCCGCGTACGATCGCGTACCGCCGCCATAACAAGCAGAGATCGTCACCAGCCGGGCATCGATGGGGTGCTGGATGATTTCCCGGGCGTGAAGCTTGAACGAATCGTCGGCCACGCCGGTGCGGGAAAGAATGATCGCCGAGTCCAGCGGATCGGTGCGGCTGGCCACCCCGTGCGCGACAAAGTGGATGTAGGCGTAGTCCCGCAACCGGCTGGCCAGATATGCGCCCGAGTTTGCCGCCTGCAGTTCGTACACGGTCTCATCGGCGGGCGCGAAATGCGTCGCGATCTTCTCCATCTCGGCCCGCGCCATCGGCAGTTCGGGATAGTCGGGATTGGGCGAAAGCGCGTCGCCCATCAACAATAGTTTCTTGCTCGTCGGGGCCGGCGCCTTGGCCGCCGCGAGCATATAAAGCGACGGCGCCGACACTACGTTCGCATCCTCGATCCAGTAATGAGGAACCGGTCCGGGTACCAGCAGCGTCTCGAAATTAAGCAGACTGAGCGCCCCGTCGCAGATGACGATAACCTTCCCATCGGCGGGGATGAGATCCGCGGCCGGGCCTACCAGCGTTCGATAGAGAGCCAGGGCATCGCTGTTGGTTGCCTCGTGCGCGATGGCCGGTTGCAGCAGCGCCTTTCGATAGCGCTCGATCTGCGGAGTGATATCGGGCTGCGCGGGAAGGGTAAAGAGCGAAGTCTTCTTGGGCGTGATCGCCCATAGATAGGATTGCTGCTGGCCCAGCCAGTAGAAGAGAACGGTGGCGACGCTCTTGCGCGCCACCTCGCCGGCGTGCAGCGCCGCGGGTTTAATGGAAGGCTTACCCGAATCCAGGGCAAGACCCTGGGCCAGTGTCCGTGCGCGGCCCTGGTCCGCCGCCGCCAGCGCTTCCTCCGCCCGGCCCTGCTTCACCAGCAAGCGAACGTAATCGTCGTAGATCGGCGTAGCGTTCGTCAGGAAGGGAAGTTTCGAGTCCTCGTTTTTCAGATCGGCCCTGGCTGTCTCGAACGTCGCCAGCGCACTCCGGTACATGCCCTCCGCCGCCACCGTGTTGCCTTGCGCCTCGTACAGTTTCGCAAGTAGATGTTCGGCGCCCAGGCGCATGGACGCTTGGCTTGCCGCGTCGCTCTCCACCCTGCGGAAGATCGCTTCCGCCTGCTGATCCTGCCGCCGCGCCGCCGCAATCTCTCCGCGCGCCAGCATAACATCCAACTGATCGAGCCGATTGCCAGCGGCGTCCACCAGCGGATCCAATTGCTGGAGGTAGGCGCCCGCTTCATCCAGCTTTCCGCTCAGGACATCGGTGTGCGCAAGATCCTCCAGCGCGTTCACAATGTCTTGGTGGCTGTTGATGCTCTTGGCTAATTCGAGAGACTTGCGATACGCCTGTGCGGCGCGTTCTAAATCTCCCTGGTCACGGTAGACATACGCCGCGGTGCTCGTCCACTTCAGTTGGAAGCGAAGATTTCCAAGCCGCTTTGCAGTCTGCTCGGCTGCCAGAAACAGCTGCAGTGCCTTTTCCTTGTCCCCCAACCCGAAGCAAGACCAACCCAGGTTTCCCTGCGCACTTTCCGTCAGGTCTTCCCAGCCGGAGTCCTGGGCAATCTGCAGGCCGGCAGTAGCCCAGTCCACGGCCTCGTCATAGTGCTCGGCCTGTTGGGCGGTTACGCTCAGGTTCACTAATGCCGAGGTCTCGGCGCGCCGGTCGCCGTTCGCCCGATCAAAGGAAAGGCTCTCCAGAAACAGTTGCCGGGCCTCAGGGAATTCTCCTCGCGTCAGCGCCAGCAGGCCACGTCTCAGGGTCACCCTGTCACAGGCCGCGTCGATTGCTGGCTGGCAGAATTTTTGTGCCTGGGCGAGCTTCTGCTCCGCTTCTTCGAATCTCGCCAGATACGTGTCGGCAGCCGCAGCTAGCGTGAGGCTGTCGATCATCGCTTCTCTGTTTTTGAATATCGAAGGCTTGGCGCCCAATACGCGGAGAGCTTCTTCGTTCATTCCCCGCCAAATGAGATCCTGCGCTTCCAGCAGTTGAAACTTTGCCGCCCACTCGGGATTGGAATGCACAAAGCGCCGGTATCCCAGCGCAGCTTCCTGCTGGCTTTGGGTGAGGTCGCCGCGTAAAAAGAGCTGGTGCGCATGATTGTATGCTGCCTGTACGCTTCCCGGGCGGCTATCGGCTACTGGCACCACCAGCAGCAACGCCAGCGTCCAGGCAACCTGGGATCTTCCCAACAGGACACGCCTTGAAACATGGATCCGGGCAGGGACGCCCCATGCCTTTCGGGGCTTCGACGGACGAAGAGATTCGCTGACCGGCGATGCGGGCGCACCCATAATCTACCTTCAGTTAGGCATGTAGAATGTGCGAGCAAGCTTCTCTAGCCGCCGCCCGGAACGCTACCGCCGTTCGTCTTCGCCGTTCCCACCTGCACATGACCGCTGGCGATGCACCCCATTTTGATCTCCACCATCGTCAGATCGATCAGCGTTTCCTTGTGAGTATTGGCGTTGCCATCCGGATTCTTGTGCTCGATCCGCACCACTCCCAGGTAGATCTTGCCGAAGTGGGGTATATCGATCACATGCCCGTATCTCTTGCCCGGGAATGTCCCTTCGATATTCCGAACCAGCGAAAACTCGGTGCATTCCCCGTTGTCAAACTCCCGCCGGTCCACCGCGTAACGCGCGCTGATCTCTTCGGGAAGCTCGGCGTGAGCGCGGACGATTCCCAGCCGGTTCGCCACCCGCTCCATAAAGCCAGGATGGCGCGTGTAAGAGCAGTCGCCGTCTGGCTTCTCGCCCATGATCTCCAGATCCAGGTCAACCTCGATGGGCTTGCCGGCGATGCGCAGGTTATAGAAGTGCGTACCGAGAAAGGTCACTGTCGGCACGTACCCCTCAAGTGGATGCTCGATCGAAATTTGTCCCACCACGCGATCGGCCGTGACCACGTTCAGGACGTTCAATCCTTCCACCACGGAGGTCGCAAGAGTCGTATAACCGTGCCCCGGCTTGTCATCCTTGTGGCCCGCTACCTGGGTATGGGCTCCGGTGTAGGACACGATTCCTTCCACCCGGTAATCGTCGCTGTGCTGGGAGACGTATCCGCCACGCTCCGGAACCTTGGCGTGCGCCTGGCGCTCGATGGGCTGCTTGATGGGTAACCGCAAATGGCCTTCAACGGCGGTGGCTTCGGCGTGGTACCTGTGGGTCCACCCGTTTCCTGCAGGCATATCACTCTCTTTTCGTTCTTAGTCGCTGAAGTGAACATCGAGAACGCGGCGGCCCAACTCGGTGCGCGCGCCCTGGGGAGAAATGCCGGCCAGGTTCAGGGAGTAGGACCCTTCCTTCAACCCCATTCCTGGAATGCTCAATGAGAGTGTTCCCGTGTCCGGCGCCGTCACTGTCGTGCTCCAGACACGCTTTCCCTGGGGATCATTCAAAGCAACTTCATACGAGGAGTACCCCTGGGGAAGACCGATCAGTACAGCCGCCCCCTGCTTGCGATCGGCTTGCACCACCGTTGCTTCCGAACCCCGGGTGTCGGCATGCAGGGAACTCGGGGCAATTATACGCGGCTCCATGGCCGCGAAACGTAAAGAGGGGATGGTCGAGACGTTCTGGAAGATCACCACCGTGAGCAGCGTCGCGAACACGGGCGCCGCGAAAGCCGGCATGGTGATGAAGGACCACCACGGTTTCCTGTTCCTGGCGGGCTCGGTGTGGGGCATCTCGGCCGCCGCTTGCCTGGTCAACTCCGGCAGCTGCGCCTTCGCCTCGCTCCAGAAAACATTTCCAGCGCGGACGTCCAAAGCGCATTCCGTGCAATCGAACATGTGCTCTTCAAAGGCCTCGCGCAGCTCGGGAGACAATTCGTCTAGGAGGTAGCGTTCGGTCGCCATTTCCTGAATTGCTTGTTCGTGGTTCATCGTCTTAGCCCTGCTTTCCCGACCCTGCAAGATTGTGTCCAGGCGCAATAAACCGTTTCATGCCTTTTTGGCCGTGACTCCGCCGGCGGCGCGCTTCAAATACTCGGTTTTGAACTCTTGCTTGGCACGGAAAAGCAGTACCCTGAGGTATTCGCGGTCCACATTGAATTCCCGGCAGACCTCGTCCCGGTCCTTCTCGTCGAGAAACACCGCCTTCAGCAGGTCGCGATCGCGGGGCGGCATATCCACCAGGATTTCCCGGACCTTGACCTTAAGTTGCTGAGCCGTAACGTGCGCCAGCGCGTCCATCCCGGTGGCCGGCAGTTCCGGCTGGCCCTCGTCGTCCAGCGAATCGCTCCTCGAGGTGGCGCGGTAGTGCTCGAATAGGACGTTGTTGCAGACCGTGTTGACAAACGCGCCCAGCCTGTCCGGCTGGCGCAGAACGCCCCCTTTCCGCAACGAGGTAAACACCCGCGCGAAGGTCTCCTGGCGTACGTCCTCGATAGCCTGCGGCGAACGCAGCCGCGAGCGTAACTTCAGATGCAACAGCTCGGTAAAGTAACGCACGAAGTGCTCCTGCGTGGCGAAATCGCCCGCACAGAGGCTCTCGACATAACCCGCATCGAATGCGTGGAATTGCACCGCTCTCTCCGGGAACTTGCAGGACGCAAGTATAACAGCCGAAAAGCAGATATCGAAGCGGAACCGCCCGGTTGCAAGGATCGTACCTTTGGGCGGGCAGGAAAGACGCCGATGTAAAGAGTTCCTTACCCGGGATCTTTGCGGCAATTATGGCGCCCGGCGAAGGCCCCGTTCTCGTTTCTAAGACCCCGGATCGAGTGGCCTGTCGCGGTGAAAGCGTTACGGTGGCATCTCGCACCTGCAGATGAAAACAAAGGTTGGCATCCTGATCCTGAGCTTGAGAAGGGGAAGGGGAAGGATCTGCTTTGCATTTTCATGATTTCGGGTGAAACCACGTTCCATGTGTGACTGCGGTTGCTTTCAACCAATGCTGGTCAATGAATTCCCTGCGACCGGCGACGAGGGCGGTCCAGGCCCACCAGGGCCCGTCATCCGGCGCTCTGCGCCCGCCCACGGGGTACAATTGCCTCTGCCCCCCCAACTCCAGCTTCCAATGCTGGTGAAAGCTGTGGTTCCGTGATTGACGATCCAATCCTGATGCCGCGCCGCTCCGCCCACGGGCGCCGCGGGCGCCGCTTTTTTATCCTTCTTCTGTTGCTCGTCGCTTTGATTGTTTTTGGCTTCCGGACCGCCGTGTCCTGCTACGTCAATGCCCTGTGGTTTTCCTCCCTCGGCTACCGCGCGGTCTTCTGGAAATCCCTGAGCTTGGAGTGGGTAGTCTTCGGTCTCTTTTTCCTGGTTACGTTCGCCCTGCTTTACGGCTGGTTTGCGATCCTCATGCGCCTCAGCCGGCCGGAACTGCGCAGCGCCGGCACCATCCGCTTCGGCAACCGGATTTTCGAGCTGCCCGTGGAAGGCGTCCTGCATACGGGCGCGCTCATCGGCGGGGTGGTCATCTCGCTCGCCACCGGCGCCGGCATGATGTCCGACTGGCCCAAGTTCGCCCTGTACTGGTATCAGCCGAACCCTGCCGGCGCTTCCGGCATGGCCGGCATCACCGATCCCATCTTCGGCCGGCCGTTGGGCTTCTATCTGTTTTCCCTGCCGGTGTGGCAGTCCGTCTCCGGCTGGATGCTGATGATCGCCATACTGGTTTGCGCTATCTCGGTGGTGTTCGTTCTCATCTCGGGCGGAGCCCAGCTCATGGAGCGCCGATTCGATTCCGCCGCCCCGCTGCCCTGGCGCGCCATGTCCACCGGTCTGGCTTTGCTGCTGCTGGTTATAGCGGTGCGTGTCTACATCAGCCGTTTCGAACTGCTGCTTGAGGATCACACCGTTTTCGGGGGCGTCACTTACACTGACGCTCACATCCTTATCGGGGGCCTGCTGGTGGTGTGCGTGACCCTGATCGTGGGCGCCGCCATCGCCCTCACCAACCTCGCCTCTCGCCCCCGCCTGCGCTGGCTCATCCTGGCGCCTGTTCCTGCCATCGCCTGCTATTTCCTGATCCAGATGGCGGGGTGGTACGTGGGCAGCTTCATCGTCAAGCCCAACCAGCTTGTCAAAGAGCAGCCCTACATCTCGTTCAACATCGATTACACCCGCAAAGCCTACGCTCTCGACCGCCTCGTCCAGCACCAGTTCCCGGCAGAGACCAACGTCGAAGCCGCCGACGCCGCCCACAATCAGGGCACACTCGAAAACATACGTCTATGGGACTGGCGCGCGCTCCAGGACACCCTGCGCCAGATACAGGAAATCCGCACCTACTATGACTTCCCCGACATCGACATCGACCGCTACCAGGTCGATGGCCGGATGCGCCAGGTGATGCTGGCCACCCGCGAAATGAGTGTCGAGAAGCTTCCCGGCTCCAGCCGCAATTGGATCAACGAAAAGCTGATTTATACCCATGGCTACGGCGTCACCATGAACCCGGTGAACGGCTTTACCCCAGAAGGGCTCCCAAAGCTGATGCTGAGCAACATGCCCATCCAGAGCACGGAGCCCGGCATTAACGTCACGCGCCCGGAGATCTACTTCGGCGAGCTCACCGACACCGATGTTTACGTCAAGACCCGGCAGAAGGAATTCAACTACCCGCAGGGCGAGACCAACAGCCTTACGTCCTACGAGGGCGATGGCGGTATTCGCATGGGCGGGTTCCTGCGCCGCCTGCTCATTGCTTTCGATCGCGGCGACCTGGCCAAGGTGCCGTTCAGCGACGACATCAACGAGAACAGCGTCCTGCTGATGCGCCGCACGGTTCGCGACCGCGTCGAAGCCCTCGCGCCGTTCCTCACTTTCGAGGCCGATCCGTACATCGTCATCGGTGACGACGGCCGCCTCTCCTGGATGCTGGATGCCTTTACCACCGCGGATACATTCCCGTACGCCACTCACTACCAGCTTGGCGACCAGTCGATCAACTACATGCGCAACAGCGTGAAGGTGGTGGTGGACGCATACAACGGCGCCACCACCTTGTACGTCTTCGATCCCGCCGACCCGATTATTTCCGCCTGGCGCGGCATTTTCCCCAGCCTGTTTCGCGACGCGTCGGCCATGCCCCAGGACCTGCGCCGCCACATCCGATACCCCGATTTGCTGCTCAAGATGCAGGCCACGGTGTACGGCCTCTATCACATGACCGACCCCACGGTGTTCTACAACCGCGAAGACCTGTGGACGGTGGCGTCCGAAGTCACCTCGAAGGCAGGCGGCGAACAGGCCGCACAGCCCATGGAGCCTAATTTTGTGCTCATGAAGCTCCCCGGTGCGGCCGATGTGGAGTTCGCCGGTATCCTGCCCTTCACGCCGGCCAATCGCAACAACTTGATCGGCTGGATCGCCGGCCGCAGCGATGGCGACAATTACGGAACCGCCATTGTTTACGATTTTCCCAAGACCCGTCTGGTGGACGGCCCGCTGCAGATTGAAGCCAGGATCGACCAGAACGCACAACTGTCAGGCCAGCTGACCTTGTGGAATCAGCAGGGTTCGCAAGTGCGCCGCGGAAGCCTGCTCGTGATCCCCTGCGGCAAGGCCCTTATCTACGCCGAATCCATTTATCTGCAGGCGGCGCGCAGCCCCATGCCGGAACTGCGCCTTGTGGTGCTCGCACTGCAGGACAAACTGGCCTACGGAACCACGTTCGAATCGGCAATGCGTTCGCTCTTCGGCGACTCCCAGTCCTCACTGAACGCCGAATTCGTTCCCCCCGAAGCTGCTCGAAATGCGCAGGCTTCGGCCGGTCAACCCAACGCCGCCCCCGACGTGAATACTCTGATCGATGACGCCGCCCGCGACCTGAATGACTACCAGCGCCTCACCGCCGAAGGCAAGCTGGGTGAAGCCGGCCAGAAGCTCGAGCAACTCAAGCAGAAACTCGATGCCCTCAGCAAGCGCAAGAGGTGAGACGGTCCGTGGCTCTCGTCCTGTGCTGAAGAGTGCCTGTCATCCTGAGCAAAGTCGGGACGCGCTCCGCGCGTCCCCACGCAGTCGAAGGATCCGCAGTTGCTTTTAGGGTTGGCCCAGTTTGTCCGATAAAGTTTCCAACACCCATCCATCCAGAGACTCTGGCTCGGTCGCCCGGGTGCCCCAGGTCTCGATACCGGGGTCCCCAGCGACAGGTCCTCGTCGCTGGGCTGGTTGGAGACCTGGGATCCCGATGCTTCAGGAACGAATTCGCAAGGTCAGCGGCCTGGAAATCTCGATCGGCGATCGCGTTCAGTCTTCATCCCCGCCTTCCGGCATGTTCTCCGGCCTTTGCTCCAGGTTGATCGCCGGCAGCCCCGCTGCCGTTAATTTGCGATTCAACGCGGGCAGCGCAGAGTTCTTCATCTTTTCCCAACGCTCCAGCACTTCCTTCGATTCTGCGGCGATGTGCTCGCCGGCTTTTTGCTGGGCGGTCGTCGGCGCCGCGTCCGCCTGGCCCGCCTGTCCGTACAAGCCGCCGGCTTCCCCGGCGATCTCATCCAGCCCGGGCTCCTCTTCCCCCCCGGCGGATTTCTCCTTGCCGCTCAGCAATGCTTCCAGCGCCTTGTCCTGCTTTTCCAGCGACTCCTTCGTATCGGCCCCGGCGTTCTTCGAGAGCTTTTCGATCTGCTCGCGCGCCGAATGGGCTTCAAGGTCTGCCTTTGCGCTGTCAGTCAGTACGCCGGCGAGCCGCGACTCTAGCGCAAACATGCTTTCCAGCTCCGCGCGCGTAGCCGTGACGCGCGGATCCATCTTCACCGTTAACGGCGCAGTCAAAGTCTTCCCGTTGGCTGTGAGCCTTACCGTGTAAGTGCCCGGCAGCGCCAGCGGCCCTTGCGGGGTGCGCGGCGTGCGGTGCGGCACCGCCGAGATGGGGTACTCGTAGCGCGTCGCTGTCGGCGTGGCATAGCGCAGGTCCCACACCCAGCGATGCATCCCCGCGGCGGTCGGAAGCGCCCGCGGCATCTGCAACCAGTACAGCGGGATCAACTGCTTCTCCATCTCCTCGCGGGTGGGCTCCGGCTGGTCGTCGCTCGCGTAGCGGCGTACCATTTTGCCCGCCGCATCCAGGATCTCCAGCGTCACCGGCCCGTCGACGGATGCGGGCAGCGCATAGTCGATCACCGCTCCATCCGGCGGATTCTCGCCCGCCGGTTCATCCGCGGGCAGCGGCGTGTCGGTGTACGTGCTGCGCCGCATGCGATACGCCTCGCCCGGTTTGCCCAGCCAAATCTCCGCGTGCCCCGCCTTCGCCGCTTCTCTATCCTGCGAACCGCTTATGGCCGGATCCATCTGGCGCAGCGGAGAGATATCGTCGAGCACCCAGAACGACCGCCCGTGCGTGGCCACGATCAGGTCGTTGCCGCGGATCTCCAGGTCCCGCATCGACGTGTGCGGCAGGTTGTACTGGAGCGGCTGCCAGTGGCCGCCATCGTCTGGCGACATCCACACCGCCGTCTCCGTGCCCGCAAACAGCAGGTTCTTCCGCACCGGATCCTCCCGCACCGTGTTCACCGGGGAGTCATCCGGCAGCCCCGCCGTGATCTGCCGCCAGGTGGCGCCGCCGTCGTGGGTGCTGTAGATATACGGATGCAGATCGTCGATGCGAAACCGGCTCACCGAGATATATGCGGTGTTGTCGTCAAAGTGCGACGCGCTGATCTGGCTGACCTTGCTCCACGGCGTCAGTTGCGGCGGGGTAATGTTCTTCCAGTTCTTGCCGTGATCGCGGGTGATCCATACCAGCCCGTCATCCGTGCCCGCCCACAGCGTGTCCACATTCTTGAACGACGGCGCCACCGAATAGATGGCCCCGCGCCGCTTGGCCTGGTCCTTTTCAGGCAGCGGGGGCAGGGAAGCGGGCTGGCCGGAGTGCTCGCGCGACAGATCCGGGCTGACCTTCGACCAGTTCTTGCCGTAGTCGCGCGTCTCCCACAGCACGTTGGTTGCGTACATCATCACATGCTGGTCCAGAGGCAAGAAAAAAATCGGCTCGGTGCGGTCGGCGCGATACTCGGGGCCGCGCATCGGGATGGGCGTGATGTTTGCGGTTTGCCCGGTCCTTGTATCGAACTTCGATACTTCGGTGCGGCCGGCGCCGTAAATGATCTCCGGATGGAGCGGGTCCGGCGCGACATAGCCGTACTCGATCACCCCTGCCGGGTGCCATTCGCGAAACGTGATCTCGCCGTCGTTGCCGCGGCTGGAGATGCAAACCGACCCGCTCTCCTGCTGGCCCGCGCACAGCGCATAGGGAAAAGTGTTGGTCGTCGCTACGTGGTAGAGCTGCGCGGTCGGCTGGTTGTACCACGAACTCCACGTCTCGCCCTTGTTCACGCTCACCAGCGCACCCTGGTCGCTCACCAGCAGAATGATGTTGGGATTCTCGGGATTGATCCAGATGTTCTGGTAATCGTCGCCCCCCGGCGCGCCGCGCAGACTCGACCACGTTTTTCCGCCGTCCGTGGAGCGCATGGTCACGATGCTGGCGCTGTAAACGATGTCGGGATTCTTCGAATCGACGCCGGGCACGGGCAGATCTCCACCGCCGATCTTCAGCGCCGGCCGAGGGTCGTCCGTGATCTTTGTCCAACTCTCGCCGGCGTCATCAGAGCGGTACACGCCCAGTCCCGCCCCCGATCCATACCCGCTCTCACGGGCAGTTGCAAGCGTCGCGTAAATGCGGCTGGGATCGCTGGGCGCGATAGCTAAGTTGATCTGCACCAGGCCGTCGGGCAGGCCGTTCTTCAGTTGCTTCCATGTCTCGCCGCCGTCCGTGGACTTGAACAAGCCTCCATGAGCCCCGTCGTATTGGTTGCCGTCTTCCCACGGCCCCAGCCGCGACTCCCACAGGCACGCATACACGGTGTCAGGATGCTGAGGGTCGATGGCCACGTCCGATCCGCCGGTGTTGGCGTCCTTGTAGAGCACCTTCTTCCAGGTTTCGCCGCCGTCCGTGGAGCGATAGATGCCGCGCTCCTCGTTGGCCCCATAAGGATGCCCCAGCACCGCCGCGAACAGCCGGTTGGGATCGCGCGGGTCCACCACCAATGCCGGTATCTGCTGGCCATCGCGCAGACCCCCGTCTTTCAAATCAGTACGCTGCCACGTCTTTCCCGCGTCCGTCGACTTGTAGATGCCGTCGCCGACGGAAAGATCCGGCCGGTGCAATCCCTCCCCGCTGGCCACGTACACGATGTTGCTGTCCGAAGGAGCGACCGCGATCGCGCCGATGGACTGCGTTGGCTGATCGTCGAAGATCGCCTGCCACGTGCGCCCATAATCATTCGTCTTCCACACGCCGCCGTTCACCTGCCCCACGTAGAAGACATTCGGCTGGCCCGGCACGCCGGTGGCCGCCCGCGTGCGCCCCCCGCGAAAGGGACCGACCAGCCGCCAGTGCAGATCAGGCTGCCACTGCGCGGCATCGCTTCCGCGCCCATCCTGGCCGCGCAATACTCCGGTCATGGGGGAAAAAGCGAGCAGCCCTGTTGCAAACAGGCAGGCAAGGCGAAGAAATCTCATGGCAGTAACTCCGGGGACAGCAGTATCGCCATCTTAAACCGCTCAAAGAGGGCACGGCATCCCTGCCCCGCTCTTAAGTCGCGACCCCTCAAGATTCGCCTTGCGCTGCAACACCAGCCCCTCGCTGTCATCCTGAGCCGCAGCGAAGCATCTGCGGGTGCTTTTCGTTACGTCCGCTCTGGCGGCGAATCGATTGCTTCGACTTCCCTTCAGAGTTGTCATCCTGAACGCAGTGAAGGATCCGCGGTTTCGCTGTCAGGAATTCATGCGATCCAGTCCCTTCGCACGCTCAGGGTCAGCGTCAGGATGACAAGCAATTCGGGAATCCCGAATCCCTACGCGCTGGCGAATGCGATGCGCCCGTCGCTGATCGTCCAATGCACTTTGCCCTGCATGGTCCATCCCTCGAACGGCGTGTTCTTCGACTTTGACTTGCCTTGGGCGGCGCGATACGTCCACTCCGCTTTGGGGTCGAAGATCACGGCGTCGGCGCAACTTCCGACTGTCAGCGTGCCGCGCCCTTTCAGCCCCAGCAGCGCCGCGGGCTGCGCGCTCAGCAGGCTCATCACCCGGCCCAGGGGCATCTTCCACTCGCGATGCAGCCAGCGCAGGCACAGGCCCAGCGCGGTCTCCAGCCCGATGATGCCGTTGGGCGCGCGATCGAATTCCACTTCCTTCTCGTACATGGCGTGGGGCGCGTGGTCGGTGGCAATCGCGTCCACCACGCCGTCCAGGATGGCCTCGATCATGGCATCGCGGTCCGTGGCGGAGCGCAGGGGAGGATTCATCTTGGCGTGGGTGTTGTAGAAGCCCACGTGCTCGTCGGTCAGCAGAAAGTGATGCGGGGCCACTTCGCAGGTCACGCGCAGGCCGTTGCGCCGTGCTTGCCGCACCGCCGCCAGCGCTGCCGCCGTGGAGGTATGCGCCACGTGCAGGTGGGCGCGCGCATCGCGCAACTCGGTTACCAGGCGGATGTCGCGTTCCACCAGGCTGGATTCGGCTTCGGCCGGCATCCCGCGCAGTCCCAGGCGAAAGGCCACCGGCCCGGCGTTCATACACGCGCCCTGCGTCATCCGCGTGTCTTCTGCGTGCTGGATCACGCTCAGTCCCACCCGTGCGGCCGCTGCCAGGGTCTCGCGCATCACGTTGTCTTTCAGGATGGGCTGGCCGTCATCGGTAACCGCCACCGCGCCCGCCGACTTCAGCGCAGCGAAATCATTGATGGCGTCGCCCTTCGATCCGCGGGTGGCAGCAGCAATCGGAAACACGCGCACCACGGCGCCGCGCTCCGGGGCCAGCATCCAGCGCGTCGTCTCCGGCGAATCGTTCACCGGCGTGGTGTTGGGCATAGCCGCAACCGCGGTGAATCCACCCGCTGCGGCCGCCGCCGTACCGGTGGCGATGGTTTCCTTGTAGCCCTGGCCCGGTTCGCGCAGGTGCACATGAACGTCAATCAACCCGGGAGCGATTACTAGTCCCTTGGCATCCAGCGTCTCCGCGCCATTAGCCAGTTTCAGCTTGCCCGGCGCGGCGATTTCGGCCACGCGGTTGTCCTTGAGCAGGATGTCCTTGGGACCGTCCACGCCGGCCGCCGGATCCAGCAGGTGCCCGCCACGAATAGCCAGAGACGTCATGCGCGCCCTCTCTTCACTGGTTCCGCGGCCAATGCCCGCTCTACCACCGCCATACGGATTGCCACTCCGTTGCGCACCTGCTCCAGGATCGCCGACTGCGGCCCATCCGCCACTCCGGCCGTCAACTCCAGCCCGCGTATGATCGGGCCGGGATGCAGCACCACGGCCTGCGGCGCCAATCTTTGCAGCCGTTCGCCGGTGAGCTGATAAGCGCCCTTGTACTGTTCGAGATCGAGTTGCAGGCCGGCAAGCCTCTCCGCCTGGATGCGCAGCATCATGACAACCTGCGACTGGCGCAACGCCGATTCGAAGTCTCGTTCTATCGTGATGCCCGGCCCCGCGCCCTTGGCCAGTTCGGGCAGCAGTTCTTTGGGACCGCACAGCACCACCTGTGCTCCCAGCCGAGGAAGCAGCAGCATGTTCGAACGCGCCACCCGACTGTGGACAATGTCGCCGACGATGGTGACTGTGGTCCCCGCCAGCGTGTCGGACCCGACTTTCCCGATGTCCGGCCGCACACGATGAAGAATGGTGCGCAAGTCCAGAAGCGCTTGTGTGGGGTGCTCGTGCATTCCGTCGCCGGCGTTGAGCACCGGCAGGCGGGTCGCCTCTTCCAGCAGCCATGGCGCGCCCGACGAGTTGTGCCGCAGGATGATTGCCTCCGCTCCCAGGGCGCGCAGCGTGAGGCCCGTGTCTTTCAGTGACTCGCCCTTTTCAATACTCGACGACAGGCTTGAAATCAGCGCCGTATCCGCTCCGAGGCCTTTGGCGGCGAGTTCGAAGCTGGTCCGGGTGCGCGTCGAAGATTCGTAAAACAGCAATGCCACGCGCCGCTTGGCGAGAATGCGATCCCGGGTTAACGGGTCCTGGTTCTCCAGGTCGGTGGCCCGCGTCAGAATGTGGTTCAGCGCTTCGAGGCTGAGATCGTTGATCGAGAGCAGGGAACCGGGATGATACGGAAACGGCGCTGCGGCGGGTTGCGGAGGATTCAGCTTGCGACGAACAGGTGCGGCGATGGCGTTCATAAAGGCAGCTTCTAGCTTCTAGCTCCTTGCCTCCAGCTAGAATTGGTCCGGTTGTCCCTGCACTTCCGAATCGCAGGTCGTGATCGTGTTTTGCCCTTAGCTAGCAGCTGGAAGCTAGTAGCTAGTGGCTAGTAGCTGCTTTTTCAGTCCACGCGTTCCACCAGCAGTACCTGTTCGTCGCCGTCCACTTCCTGGAACTTCACTTCGATGATCTCGCGGCTGCTGGTGGGCACGCGCTTGCCGACGTAGGTAGCTTCGATGGGCAACTCCCGGTGCCCGCGGTCGATGAGCACGGCCAGCTGCACGCGGCGCGGGCGCCCGTGGTCAAACAGCGCATCCAGGGCGGCGCGCACCGTTCGCCCGGTATACAGAACGTCGTCGCAGAGCACCACATCCTTGCCCACGATTGCGCATCCGATCGCTCCCGGAGTCACTACGGGGCGGGTGCCGGCGGTGGACAGATCGTCGCGGTAAAACTGGATGTCGAGCACGCCCGTCTCGACGGGATGCTTTTCGATGCTGGAGATGAGCCGGGCCAGGCGCTCCGCCAGCGGCGCACCGCGGCGCTTGATCCCAATCAGCACCAGGCCCTCGCTGCCATTGCTCTTTTCCACTACCTCGTGAGCCAGGCGCACCAGCGTGCGCTCGATCTCGGAGGCCGACATCAACCTGCCCTTGATGCGCAGGTTTGGCTTGGTTTCCACTTCGCTCATCGATGTTCTCTCATCGCTCCCGGGCCGCACCGCCCGTGCCCAGCCCGACTCCCACAATGACCGCTAGACGGCCACGCTGTGCGATGTTGCGTCGGAGGACTTCCGCAGATGCCGTGGAGGCTGTTCTCTCGTGGATAATACGAGCCTCTATCGGTCCGGGGCAAGTCGTGAAGAAATGGAATGTGACCGGGAGTAATCTCGCCATCCAGGCAAGCATTCACACCCGCGGCCGTTTCGACCGGGCCAGAAGCCGCGCGCCCACAGCTCCGCCGGCTGCCGCGAACAGCACCAGGAAAGCTTCCCGGCCAGCGACGTTGAATGCCACCCATCCGGCGTGTCCTTCGGGAGAGAGCATCAGGTTCTTCTGGGCGAGTGCCTGACCCTGGTCCTGCAGCCCCATGTGGGCCTCGATCTGCCGGCTCATCTGGAACACCGCATCCACAAACGCACGCCACTGCTCGTCCATGGCGCCGGCCTGGTGAAATACAAATCGCTCCAGGAAGAGCGCCAGCCCGGTGACGCTGAACGCCAGGGTAGCGGCCATCACGCCGGTTACCAGTCCAATGCGTGCCCCCGCCCCCATCGTGATCCACGGGGAGCGCTGCCGGCGCACGTAAAGCGTGACCGCCCAGGCGGCGCCCGCCAGCATCCAGAACAAGCCAAGAAGCCCCGCGCGCGAGACCTCGCTGGACAGCAGTCCCGCTGGAATCGCGGTCAAAAGCGCAGCCCGCAACGCCGGCCGCCACTCCACCACGCTGGCGTCGCTGACTGCACCGATCCATTTTTCCTGCGCCGGCTGGCCCGCGTTCGTCTCACTCGAATACACCAGTTGCGGTAATCCGCACGTCGGGCAGTAGCAACTGTCCGCATCCACGGTTTGGTGACATCGGCTGCAGGTTGTTTCCATCAGTTAGACACTATCGTACACGGGCTGACCATGGTTTCCTGGGTCCCTTGTCAGGGGGTTCGTGGTCAGGGGGGCCATTTCTTTGCGAATCATCTCCGCTTCGCTCGCCTGCGTCGCCGGTGTTCCATCACCCATGAGACTGAAGCATAGGACCGTTCTTTGCACATCACGCATCGCACGGGATATCGAAGTACTAATAATCGCGGAAAATCCGACAACCGGAATCGTGAAAGACGAAAGCGCTTGGCCCCACACGCATCACAGCTCATTTCCATTTTTAGCTCCCTCGGGAATACGAGAGAAAACGTTAGCCTGTGGGTGGAAACTCACGTTCGAGTAGGGCGATTGTAAACGTTCACTCATTGCAGGAGCGTTATTTTGCACGCTATTCCGGTCGCATTTGCCGATTTCAAGCGAAATCCCTGGCCGTCTCGAAAGGCACCGAAGCGCGCTAAATTCTAGTGGTGTCGGTCACACAGATAATCATTTATCCGCTTTGAAGGGTACGGGCTTCAGTCTATGCATATATCCGTTTTGAAGGCTACGGGCTTCAGCCCGTACATAAAGCCACCCAAGTCAGCGGGGCCGTTTCAAGGGTCGAAAATACGGATATTATTTCCGGCGGACACCACTTGCTAAGCTAAGCCGTCAGGGTCGAGCTGATGTCCGAAAGGCGCCCGGCCACGATCTCTTCGGCGGCCGCCACGGCCTGCTCGAGCGTCATGCTCGTCGAATCCAGGATCACCGCGTCGGGAGCCGGCTTCAAAGGAGAGTCGGCACGGTTGCGGTCGCGCAAATCGCGTTCCCGAAGCTCCCGGATCACGTCCGCGGGCTGCTGCGAGGGTTCAGGGCCCAACTGGTCAAACCGGCGCATGCCGCGCACTTCCGGAGCTGCGTCCAGAAAGATCTTGGCGTCCGCATCGGGGAAGACCACAGTTCCGATATCGCGGCCCTCCATCACCACCCCTCCCTCGGCGCCCAGCTGCTGCTGCAGTTTCACCATCCAGGCCCGGATGGCGGGATACACGCTCACCCTCGAGGCGGCGTCGGTGACGGTTGGATTGCGGATCAGCCCGGTCACATCTTCCCCGTCCAGCAGAACGCGATTTTCCTCCGCGCCGCTTTCCAGGCGGATGTCGGTGTCGGCCGCGAGCTTTTCCATGGCGGCGCTGTCGTCCAGGGATAATTCAGCCCGCAGCGCCTTCAATGCGAAGGCGCGGTACATCGCTCCGGTCTCAAGATTCAGAAGCCCGAAGTGACGGGCCAGGTGCCGGGCGATAGTACTCTTCCCGGCGCCGGCGGGCCCGTCGATGGTTACGATGATCTTCTTTGCCACGCTTGCAGGTGGACCCTGGCTCATCCGCGCTTATTGGTCCGGTGCTTCGGCCGGGCGGTGAAGCCGTAGCGCTTGCTATTGCCGGCTTTGGTGCCGGAGCTCAAAGCGGTCGTCCGGTTTCCACGCGCATTTCGGGTCTCAGGCCGCGACTCTTTCCGCGCTCCTGCGTTCCGCGACAAGGTGCCCGTCCGCGAGGACGAAGCCGGCTTGCCGGACACGGCGGTTCCGTTCGTGCTGCGCTTTGCCCAGGTTCCCACCGCCGATTTGCCGTTGCGAGTCCCATTGCCCGCGTGACCATTGCTCGAGTGCCCATTGGTGCCCGCAGAGCGGCCCACCGAGGGACGCGTTTCCGGGATGCGGCGCGGCGGCTTGGAATTTCC
>DASXXV010000109.1:0-19961 GCA_036502905.1 Occallatibacter sp.
GCCCCTCCGCTGGTGCCGCCCGGGCCGCCCCCGGCCGTCAACGTGGATCCACCGCTACCCAACGTGTTCGAAATCACGCCCGAATTCACGCCGCGCAGAACGGATCCCGCCTTGGCGCGCAGAATATCGGTATCGGCGATATCGAGGTTGTAACGCGCGATGGCGATGTCGTAATTGTTCTCAATGGCCAGCGCCAGTGCATCCGAGAGGCTCAGGTAGATCTTCCCGTCCTTTACCAGGTCCGTCAGCCGCACCGAGTTGGTGAAGCTGGCGGTGGGAACCGTGGTGGGCATATACGCCTTCCAGGGAAGATCCGTCAAGCCATGCGCCGGATTGCTGAAGTCGCGTTGCGCCTGCCGCAAATCAAGTGGCTCAGTCGCCGTGGGTGTAGGTTCCGAGGGCAAATTCGACGTGTCACTGTTCTTGGGCGGAGCCGGCTGAGCCGCCTGCTGTGCAAATCCCGAAGGCATTCCGGCAATCAGTCCCAACATCAGCGCGGCGGTCGCGCGAAGCTTATGGCCCGCCTGCTTGCGTTCTTCCTCCCCGCGAACATTGACCCGTCCGCGGGAACCCCGGGTAGTGTGCGCCGCAATCGCCGGGCGCTCAAACACACGTATACCGTACAAATGCATGATTCCTCTCCACGATCGGTTGAGGCATGTGGGGTGCCAGTCATCAAGACGCCCGAAGACCGGCTCCGGACGCAAAATTCGCTACACTCCCCCGGCGATCACCGCTTGCGAATTTCAAGTTGCGTTACGGCAAAATCAGAGAATGTATGTCCCGGTTGATGTCGTGCATGGTCGCCGTTCCTTCTGGCCGCGTCGACCTGAATACCTTGGCTTTGAGACAGGCCATTTCTGGTTTCCTGCATTGCTCACCCATCATTACGCGCTCCATCGCGAAAACGTTCCGCTGTTGGTTTTCGTTCGCGGTCCCGTCGCGTTAAGTCGTACTGATCGAGAAGCTTTGAGTATATCCCAGTACGCGGTCCGAAACCCGTGACGGCCGGCAGTCGAGTACCCTGTTAGAAAAGCCCTTGGACCCCTCGAGAACAACCCGGCAATCCGGCGAATCGCACACTTGGAAGCTGGTCGTGTCCTACGACGGGACGGGCTACAGCGGTTGGCAGATTCAGCCTGGCCAGCCCACCATTCAGAGCGAATTGCAGGCCGCCTTGGGCCGGGTGGTCGGGGAGGCGCCGTTGCCCCAGGGATCCGGGCGAACCGATGCTGGGGTGCACGCCCTCGCCCAGGTAGCCAGCTTTGCCCTGCGCGCGCCCATCCCCCCCGACAGCCTGCGACGCGCCCTGAACCGCACATTGCCCTCGGCAATCCGTGTTCTCCAGGCGAACATCGTGCGAAGCGACTTCCACGCGCGGCACTCGGCCGTGGCGAAGACCTACGAATACCGGGTCTACCTGGAACGGCCGCCTCACTCAGCCGGCCGATCGATCGAATGCCCCCCCTTTCTGGCCCGATACGTGTACTCCTACCCTTGGCCGCTCGATTTCGAGGCGCTGCAGGCTTCGGCCCGGCTGTTGGTGGGAACGCACGACTTTCTCAGCTTTGCCGCAACCGATCCCGATGTTGCGTCCCGATCCGGCCTGAATCCCACGTCAAAAGGGATGGCCGACGACGATTCCGGCCAACCCGGCGCGATTCGCACCATCTTCGGATCCTGTTGGGAACGGCCGCCTAGGGACAATATGGATATCTTGGTGTATCGCGTTCGGGGCAGCGGATTCCTTCACCACATGGTACGAAACCTGGTGGGCACCATGCTCGACGTGGGCCGGGGCTATCGCCGCGCAGACGAAATCCCCGCCATGATTGCCGCCCGCGCACGCTCTGCCGCCGGACCGACAGCCCCCGCCCGCGGTCTCTTCCTGCATTCCGTCGAATATCCCGTCGGCTCTGAAACCTGACCTCTGAAACCGGCTCTCCCTCCCCTGCTACCCTGAAACCATCGCTATGCCTTCTGCTTCGCGCATTTCCGCATTTGCACGCGTAACCACACTGGCAGGCAAACGGCCCACTCACGCCGCATTTGCGTGGCTGCATGGAAATCCGAAGACAATTATGGACTGGCAGATGGCGGTAGTCGCGATCCCCGCTCCACCCTTTGGCGAGGGGGCGCGAGCGAATTGGCTGGCGGAGCGTTTTGCCGACGCCGGACTCGCGGATGTCCGGACCGATGAGGTCGGTAATGTGCTTGGATTTGTCTATCCCGGCGGCCACGATATGGAAAGCACCGGCCACATCGTGGTGATCTCGGCCCATCTCGACACGGTCTTTCCTGTCGGAACACCCATCCTCCCATCCCTGTCCCAGAAGGACGGCGTCGACCGGCTTGAAGCCCCCGGCGCCTGCGACAACGGGGCCGGGATCGCCGGGTTGCTGGCGTTTGCGTTCGCCCTTGTTCATGGCCAGGTGGATCTGCCGGTTCCCCTGCTCTTCGTCGGCAACGTGGGCGAAGAGGGCGAGGGAGACCTGCGCGGGATTCGCCACCTGTATTCGGGCCCGCTCGCTGGCCGCATCGCCGCCCACATCGTCCTCGACGGCGCTGGTGCCGACTCCGCCGTGACCCAGGCCCTGGGAAGCCGGCGTTTTCAGGTCGCCATCTCGGGGCCCGGCGGCCATAGTTTCACCGATGCCGGCACCCCCAACCCCATCGCCGCCCTGGCGACCGCCCTGGCCGCGCTGAGCAACATGTCTATTCCCAACGAACCGCGAACCACCATGAACCTCGGAACCATCCATGGCGGCACCAGCGTAAATTCCATACCGGAACGCGCTGTGGCCTCTATCGATTTTCGCTCCACCAGCACCGACGAGTTGCTCCGGCTGGAGGTCGCACTCCATCGCGCCGTCGAGGACGCCGTGGAATTTGCGAATGCCCACGCAAAGTCAGTGGCGGCGCGGGGAAAGCTGGTCTTCACCATTCAAAAAATCGGAGATCGCCCCGCGGCACAACTCCCTGACGACTCACCGATTCTCGAGGCGCTTCATGCCGTGGACCGGCGCCTGGATCTAAAGACCACCGTGCGCCTGGGATCGACCGACGCGAACGTCCCGTTGTCTCTTCACATTCCCGCAGTGTCAGTAGGAGCGGGCGGCGACGGCGGCGGAGCACATACGCTGGGCGAATGGTATTCGTCGAAAGATCGTGAACTCGGCCTCAAGCGCGCTCTGCTCCTCACTCTGGCCATGGTGGATTGGGCGGCCGAGCAGTAGCGGAGTTTTGATTCTTCGAATCGACGGCAAAGAACGGAGAACGGGTGACTGGCAACTGACAACTGTTAGAATTCGCCCATGCGCTCGTTCCCCGTTGTGTTGGCGGCCTTGGCGGCTGCTTGCTCGCTGACTCTCGCGCAAACGGCGCAACGCTCCGCACCACGGCATTCCGGCCATCCCACGCCCGCCCAGTCTGCTCCCGATCTGATCTTTTTCAACGGCATCATTTATACGGGCCCCGGGTTCGCCGAGGATCAACCGCAGGTGGTGCAGGCCATCGCCATTCGCGCGGGAAAGGTGGTGGCAATCGGAAAAAACGCAGACATCACTCACCTCGCCGGATCGAATACCCGCCTGCGCGATCTCGACTCCGCGAACACTAATACGTACCTGTTTCCCGGATTCAATGATGCGCACACCCATCTGGGCGAGGGCGGCCAGACCCGGCTTAACCTCGATCTCGCCGGGGTCAAGTCTCTCGACGAGATGCTGACCAGGATCGCCGTCTTCGCCCAACCGCTGGCTGATGGCCACTGGATCACGGGTGGCCGCTGGGACCACACGCTCTGGGCGAAGAAGGTTCTTCCCACCCGGCAGGATCTCGACAAAGTCACAGACGGGCATCCCACGCTGCTCGATCGGGTGGACGGGCACATTGCCATCGCCAATTCGGCGGCGCTGGCGGCGGCGGGCGTCAACGGACAGACCGTACCGCCACAGGGCGGAGCCATTGACCTGGATGCGAAAGGCGAACCTACCGGGATCCTGCGCGAATCGGCGGTGGACCTGGTACGCAAGGTCATTCCTCCGCCCACCGCCGAGGACGTCAGGCGCGGCGCGGAACTGGCTATCGACGATGCGCTGGAGCATGGAGTTACCAGTGCCCAGGACTTCAGCAACTGGAATGATTTCCTGGCCTTTGAGCAGATGGAGAAGGAAGGCAAGCTCGCTATTCGAATTACGGAATGGCTACCCTTTGCCGCACCGCTGGAGGACCTGAAAAAGATGCGCGCCCATCACAATACGAACGATCCCCTGCTGCATACCGGCATGCTCAAGGGGTTCATGGACGGATCGCTGGGCTCGCGCACTGCCGCCATGAAAGCTCCCTTCGCTGACGATCCAGGCAACTCCGGTCTGCCCCAATACAAGCAGGAGCAGTTGAACAAAATGGCAGCGGAGCGCGCACACGCGGGTTTCCAGCTGGGCTTTCACGCTATCGGCGACAAGGCGACGGAGATGGCGCTGGACGCGTTTGCTCAACCCGGCATGCACGCAGACGCGCGCAATCGCATCGAGCACGCCCAGGTTGTCGACCCCGCCGACATACCGCGCTTCAAGCAGCTCGGGGTCATCGCCTCCATGCAACCCAACCATTTGCTTACCGACATGAACTGGGCTGAAGAGCGGCTGGGCCCGCAGCGCGCGGCATATTCCTACGCGTGGAAGGCTTTTCTCGACGCGGGCGTGCCGCTGGCCTTCGGCACCGATTATCCGGTCGAGCCGATCACGCCATTTCGGGGCCTGTATGCGGCCGTCACTCGCCAAAACGAGGCGGGAACCAAGGAGTACTACCCCGCCAACAAGCTCACGCGCGGCCAGGCGCTCGCCGCATACACGCAAGGATCAGCCTATGCAGAGTTCACCGAAGCGCATAAAGGCAAGCTCATTCCCGGCTACGACGCGGATTTCATCCTGGTCGATCGCGACCTCTACCGGGTCCCCGCACCTGCAATCCTGAAAACGGTTGTCAAAGAAACCTACGTCAACGGCACTGAGGTGTATCCTCCGGTGCGCGACAGCGAAGCAGCGCAGTGAGTGGAGTTGCATCGTCGTGGAACCTGCGCCGCAAGGGCTGCGTAGTTCCATCCAAGGTCGGAACCTGATATGCCCTTCCCTACCCGGACACCCGATCCCGTAGCCGCCCCCGCCGACCGTCGGCGCGGACCGCGCACCGAACATCTCGCCCTGCTCATACTTTCGGCGGCCATCGCCCTGCTGCACTGCGCCACCAATAATCGCTACGGCTTCCACCGCGATGAGTTCCAATTCCTCAGCGACGCGCGCCATCTCGACTGGGGCTTCGTCTCGTATCCGCCGTTCACACCATTCATCGAGCACATCGGGCTCTCCATCTTCGGGCTATCGCTGGTCGGGCTGCGCCTGTTTTCGGTAATCGCACAGGCTGCGGTTGTCTATCTCAGCGGCCTGATGGCGCGTGAACTGGGCGGCGGACGCCTGGCGCAAATCGCCGCGGCGCTCTCCGTCGCTCTTTCGCCGCTGCCCCTCTTCGAGGGCACAGAATTCCAGTACTCGTCTTTCGATTTTCTCTGGTGGGTGCTGATTGCGTACTTCACGATTCGCCTGCTGCGATCCGAGAATCCCCGCTGGTGGCTGGCGATCGGCGCGGCCGTCGGCCTGGGCCTGCTCACCAAGTACGCCATCGTCTTCTACATCGCGGGCCTCCTCGCCGGGGTCGCTCTCAGCAACGCACGCCGCTACGTCCTCAGCAGATGGTTCTGGGCCGGCATCGCCGTCGCGCTTCTCATCTTTTTGCCCAACTTTGTCTGGCTGGTGCGTCACGACTTCATCTCCTACCATTTCCTCCAGCACATCCATGAGCGGGATGTGGGCCAGGGCCGCGCAGCCGGGTTCCTGCAGGGGCAGTTCCTGCTTAATGCCAACCTCTTCGCCGCACCCATGTGGATCGCCGGACTCGTGTTCTTCCTGCGGGACCGGCGCTACCGCATGCTGGCCTGGATGTATCTCGTCCCGCTGGCCATGTTCTATTTCGGCAAGGGACGGTTTTATTACGTGTCCGCGGCTTATCCCATGCTGCTGGCCATGGGCGCGGTCGCCGGCGAGCGTTGGATTGGGCGCATGCGCCCCCCGCTCCGTCGCGCGGTCGAGATCCTTTTCTTCGCCGGCGTCGCCACCGTCGGCGCGTACATCTGCGCACTCATCGTTCCCTTGGCTTCGAGCGGTCCGCTGCGCGATTTCGCACTCCAACGCAATGGAGATCTGCGCGAGGAAATTGGCTGGGAGGAACTGGTGAGAACGGTGGCTTCCATCCGCGATTCCCTTCCCGCGGATCAGCAATCGAGCGTCCGCGTCATCGTCGACAACTATGGCGAACAGGGCGCAATCGAGATGCTTGGGCCCGCCTACCATCTGGCGCCGCCGATCAGCATGACCAACTCTGCCTGGCTGCGCGGCTATCCCTCTCCGCCCCCTGCCACGCTCATCGTGCTCGGATTCCGGGAGGAACAGGCGAACCACGCCTTCATTGGCTGCCGCCTCGCCGGAAAAAACGGCAACTCTCTGGGAATTCAAAACGAAGAGAGCCAATATCATCCCCAGATCTTCGTGTGCGGCCCCCCACGCAAGGGATGGCCCCAGTTCTGGAAGGATTACCAGTCGTTTGGTTGATGCCGGTAACCACTGCCCTGCCTTTTCCCCACTAAAGCAGCGTTGGGACACGCGCGGACCAGTTCTCGATTGGTGAAGTGAACTCACTCATGGGTAGAAGCCCATGGTCAATTCTTTCCCCGGTTCTTGTTAATGATTCCCGCAAGAATAATCAGGAAGGCGACGCATCGGACAATATAGATCCGCGGGCTTCCCTCGCTGGGATTATCAATCACCAGAACGCTCGCGCGGTTCAGTCTGCTGCCATCCATTCGCCTTGGGGAAGGTGTGTCCAGCGAGTTGCAGAGATCCCATCTATGCTGACCAGACCGCCAGAGAAAAAAAGGCCGGAATCGGTACCACAAGCAGCCTGGGAATTACATGGTGCGCAGAAAGAGCGCCGTGGGACTGCCATCGACGACGGCGCTGACGATGCGCACCTTGTCCCCGCCCTGCACCTGGAATTTGGCTCCATCCACGGCGCCGGCGTAGCCCTCCGCCACGGTGTCGGCACTGATTCTGAATGTTTGCACCGCGCCCGAGTCATCGGTGATGGAAATGGAACGCGCCCGCTCCAGTTTCTTTACCGTGCCCACCGCCGATGAAAACGGCCCCGGACCCAGGTTCTTGAAAGCAACCGCGGTGCGATCGTCGCTGCCACCGTAATAGAAAACGATAACGTAGGCTCCGTTGTCTTTGAAGGCCTCCGCCGAGATGGTTCCGGCTTCGATTCTTTTGTCGAGAGCCACGCGCCTCCTGGGACTCGACGGATTCTGGAAGACCCCGTCTCCACCCACGTCTTGAAGCACGGCTACGGTCTGGCCGGCTTTGTTGATGGAGCTGACAGTGCCGGTCAGCGCATGCACCACCTGCTGCGCTGCCATCGCGACCGGAAGAGAAACGACGCATCCTGCAAGGACACAAAAGTTCACCAAGACTCTACGCATGAGCTTCCTCCAACATGTATTGGATTACCGACCGGCGACCACGCACAATCTTCCATCAACTTCGGTATCCAGTGACAGAGTCCTGCCCCGGGAAATCCCCCATTGCGGATGAAGCCAGTATAGTTCCGAATTTTCTGGGGGATCAAGATGAAGCGCAAATTGGCTGGTCGATGTAAAGCGTCTTTTACGGTAAAAGGGCCGAGAGGATGTTTCAGCAGGTGAGGATGGCGACGAAGGTGGCACGCCACAGCAGTGATTTACCTTTTATCCGCAGCATTTGGACTGCCGTCGAGTTCCACGCCTTCGAAGAGTAGCCAGTTGGACCACCGCCGTAGCCGGCGTCCATTTCGAAGATCCGCGCACACCTTCCCGGATTCGATCAGCGTCACTCTTCCCTTGCGACGGGGCCTCAGCCGCGGCCTTAGTAGAGCAGAACAGCTACGCGATACACGGTGAAGGCGCCTTCGGCACTGCGAGCCGGGCAACTGCCCACAGCGGCCCGGCGATAGCGCCCGGAAGCCAGAGTCTCCACCAGTCGGGGCGGCAGTTGATCGAGGTTGGCGTCCTGCCATCGCATCACAAATTCCGGGGTGTTGACGCCCGCCAATGATGGGAGTCCCTTGTCCAGGCGGCAGGCTGCGCGTGCCTCCGCAGGGTCTCGCACCACGGCGACTCCATGTCCGCGCAGCAACGACCCCACCTGGGCCTCAACCTGGGATTCGGTCAGCACCGGCACCGCGCGCGCGTAGTCGGCAACCGCAAACAGCACCCCCTGCGCGGCCACCACCGCGACTCCTATCCGGTCGATGTCGGCATTCAACAGGTTGGCCCGGTGCCCGGGCGAATCCAGCCAGCCCTGGTGGATCGAACCCGGGTAGGAACCGACAGCGATGTTCTCCTCGATCAGGCTGAAATGCGCTCCCGCATCGGCGGCCCGAGTGGTAAGATCCGCCTCGCCGCTGTAGCGATGCGATATTGGACCTTCAGCTGCCATGCGCATGCAGTGCTTCATGGCGGCATCGGCCAGCGCCTGGTCCCATGCCAGGCGCCTACGCCCTTCCTGCGCCCGGGTGGAATTCGCCATGGCGAATAACTGCTCCGCCTTCGCCGGCTGCGGCGTGCGTTCCGACCGCTGTGCGCGCGCGCCAAATGCGCCGGCGATGAAAAATACAGCGATCCACGCAAAATGCTTTCCCGGTATGATTCCCATGCTTCCATTAGACCCGAGCCAATGCGGGGAGTCGCTGTATTCTTTGATTGTCGATGCCGTTTTTTTCCCTACTCGGACAACGCATCCGCCGCCAGCCCCTGGCAGTGGCGGGAGTGGTCCTTCTAACTGCGTTCGTCATCGGAGGCTTGGCCGCACCTTGGCTCGCGCCGCGCAACCCCGCAGCCATCGATTTGCTGCATCGTCTGGAGACCCCGTCGACCGCGCACTTGGCGGGCACCGACGAACTGGGCCGGGATACTCTCTCCCGCCTGCTGTGGGGCGCGCGCCTTTCGCTCACCGTCTCTGTCACAGTGGTCGGCGTCTCTCTTTCCATCGGCCTGGCAATCGGCGGCCTCGCCGGCTATCTTGGCGGATGGATCGACATCGCCCTCACCACCTTCGCGATGAATACCTTTCTTGCCCTGCCCGGTATTCTTCTGGCCATAGCCTTCGCGGCATTTCTCGGACCGGGCTTTTCCAACCTCGTGCTCGCCCTGGCTATCGGCGGATGGGCCGGATACGCGCGTTTGGTGCGCGCCCAGGTGATGGCCGTACGCGATCGCGAATACGTCGATGCGGCGCGCGCGCTCGGCGCCACCGGACTTCGCATATTCTTCCGCCACATCCTCCCCAACATCCTGCAGCCGGTACTGGTGCAGGCCGCCATCGGCATGGCCGGCGTCATCCTGGCAGAGGCTACGCTTTCATTTCTCGGCCTGGGTATTCCCGCTCCCGCGCCAAGCTGGGGCGCCATGCTGAATGATGCGCGATCGCATCTGTTCGACTCGCCCCACCTCGTGCTCTTCCCGGCCGCCGCCGTTGCCGGCGCCGTACTCGGTTTCAATTTCCTGGGCGACGCCCTGCGCGACCAGCTCGACCCGCGAACCCGCCTGGAGATGGGCTTGTGAAGATCGGCGTGGTCAGCGATACGCACGGGCTCCTTCGTCCCGAAGTCCCGTCCCTGCTGGCCGGCGTGGAGAGCATTCTGCACCTCGGCGATGTGGGGGACGCAAAGATCCTCAAGACGCTGCGCGACATCGCGCCGCTCACTGCCGTGCGCGGCAACATCGACCGCCAAGGACCGTGCGCGCGCCTGCCCGAAACCGAAGTGCTGCTGATCGAGGGCGGATACATCTACCTGCTGCACGATATAGATGCTCTGCATCTCGACCCGGGGGCAGCGAAGTTTGCCGCGGTCCTCTACGGGCACTCTCACAAGGCGAACATCTCGCGTCACAAGGGCGTGCTCTATTTCAATCCGGGTTCGTGCGGCCCGCGGCGTTTCAATCTCAAGGTCACAATGGGATACCTGCACATTGGCCGGGATGGAACCATCACACCCGAAATCGTGGAGGTCCGATGCGATTAGACCTCTCAATGTCTGAGAGCTTCCATGGGAACTTCGCGAGCAGGCAAGTTCATCAGCGCATGCGCGGATTGATCCAGCGGTAGACGACATCCGTGAATAGATTCACCAGCACATAGGTAAGGCCGATGCACAACAGGCAGCCCTGGACCAGCGCGTAATCGCGATTGGAGATCGCATCCACCACCAGCCTGCCGAGGCCGGGCCAACTGAAAATCTTCTCCGTAACGATGGCGCCGGCAAGCAGTGCCCCGAACTGCAGGCCCACGACAGTTACGATCGGCACCAGCGCGTTCGGCAGCGCGTGCCGCCACACCACGGCCTGCTCGCTCAGTCCCTTGGCGCGCGCGGTGCGGATGTAGTCCTGCCCCAGTTCCTCGAGCATGGCCGTGCGCACCATACGCGTGAGGATGGCGGCCAGAGAGGCGCCCATCGCGATCGACGGCAAAACGAGATAGTGCCAGTCGATCATTCTTGTGCCTCCGGCGTTTGCGCCTGACACCGGCAGCCACCCCAGCATGATCGAGAACACGAGGATCAGTATCGGACCCAGAGCCAGGCCCGGCACCGATAATCCGAAGAGGCTCACGACCGAAAGCGCCTGGTCGAGCCAGCGGCCGCGGCGCACGGCCGCCGCGATCCCCGCCGGCAGAGCCAGCGCCAGCCCCAGAGCGAGAGCCGCCAACGTCAGGGCCAGCGTGTAGGGATAACGCTGCGACACCAGGTGCGCCACCGTATCGTGCAGGCGTATGGAGTCCCCCAGGTTGCCGTGCAGCACGCCGTTCCAATAGTGCAGGTACTGGCTCCACAGCGGCTGGTCCAAGCCATATTGGTGCCGCAAGGCATCGATGTCGGCGGGCGTTGCTCCTTCCCCCAACATCTGCAGAATCGGATCGCCCGGAACAATGTGAATGAGCAGAAACACCAGCGACACCACCAGCCACACGACCGGTAGGGTAAGAAAAAGGCGGTTGACGATCTGCTTCATGCTCGCTTCTCACCATAAATCAGCGCGCAGAAGGCCGTCTCACCGAGGTACCACGGGGAGCAAAAGGGCGCTGGGATGGGCCCCATCGTGATAGATGGAGATGTCCGATTTCACGAAATCGGAGCTCGAGGCCGCGTCCTTGCCGGTGTTCAGATTGCGATCGAAACGCGGGAAATTGCTGCTCGAAATCTCAAGGCGTATCTTGTGGCCTTTGAGGAACACGTTGCTGGTTGACCAGAGGTCGATCTTGTACTCGTAGATTTTGCCGGGCTCGAGGGGTTCAGCCGCGGCGGTACCGTTGCGGAAACGCGCGCGCAGTATGCCCTCCGTCAGGTTCTGTGCAAACCCGTTCGGCCACACATCCACCAGTTTGGCCGTGAAGTCCGTGTCCACAGTCGATGCTCGGGCGAACAGGTCCAGCATCACCGGCCCGGTAACTTCGGTGTCCGCCGTCAAAGCCTCAGTCGAATACACCAGTACGTCTTTTCGCTTCTCTACTTCGCTCTGGTCGCGCGGACCGGCGGGGAGATGAGCCGGATCGCAGCAGAGAGGGCCGCCGACAGTGGGGACGGGATTGGCCGGATCATAAGTGTAGCCGTCCTGGTTCTCGCATCGGAATTCCTGTTGCCCCGTGTACAAAAGCCCCGAACCTGATGACGAGTTCGCATTCCCGCAGGAATGCAGCAGATACTTCGTGTTCCGGGCGCGCTTCAGGGGCCAGTCGTCTTCGTAGCGCCACTTGTTCTCTCCCATCACAAAAAGCTTTACCGGCTTTTCCGTGGCGAACTCGTTCTGCTTACCCAGAAACAGGTACTCGTACCACGCGATCATTTCGGCGTTGTAGTCGAAGAGAGCTTCGGGACCGAATTCGACATCGCCGATCTTGGCGCCGCCCCCCGCATGCCCGCCAATGATAACCAGCAATCGCTGCCCCGCCCGGGCCGCCGGATTGCCCGCCGATGCCTTCAGGCCCATGTAGTTTCTCAACGAGCCGCCCTGGAAAATGTCGTACCAGGCGGCGGTGGTCAGAGCGGGCACCTGGATTGAAGCGTATTGCTCTTCGATGGCCCACTTCTTCCAGTAACTGTCATAACTGGGGTGATCGAGCCAATCGAGGAAGTAGGGCGCGAACCGGGCGGTCCAGTCCGCCGGATCGGCATCCAGGTGCATGTTGTATAATGGGTACTTTTTTAAGGGCAGAACCATCCGGCCCTCCATGGCGTTACTGCCCGCCTTCACCGCTCGATCGACCGTATCCTGCGCCAGGCCGGAGGTCCACGACTCGTTGAACCACTGCTCGAATGCGCCGCCCTGGTAAGTCCAGTTCTCGTGGTAGTTGCTGGCTGTAACCAGGGGACAGATCCCCGCCAGGTGCGGCGGATGACTGATGGCCGCCAGCATCTGGGTTGCGCCAACGTACGAGCCGCCAAACATACCTACCTTGCCGTTCGAGTGCGGCAGTGCGGCGGCCCACTCCACGGTGTCGTACCCATCTTCGATCTCGTGCTTGAACGGGTACCACTCCCCGTCCGATTCGTAGCGCCCGCGAACATCCTGCAAAACCACCATGAAGCCGTGCCCGGCGGCCTGCCGCGCGCTCTCGGTCTCATTCTGCTTGTTGTATGGCGTGCGCTCCAGGAGCACCGGGAACGGGCCATCGCCTTCCGGCCGGTAGACGTCCGCGCGCAGAGCTACTCCGTCGCGCGTCTTCATCACGACATTGTGCTCGATGCTGATGGATGAACCGGGTTGGGAATGCGAGGAAACCGATGGATACAGCGTTACGGCGACAAGGATCAACCGGAAGACTTTGTTTGACATGGGGCTTCAATCCTGACCGGCAAAAAATCTTCAGTGATTATAGGACCGCGACGTCGCCGGGCTGATACCCATTGCATTTGCAAGCTGCGGCGATCACACCGCCATTACCTTCACTCCGGCAGCGGCAAACGCGGCGGCGGCTTCCTCCGAGATCCCGTTATCGGTAATCAGGAGGTCGATTTCTTTTGGCAAGCAGACCACCGCCGGACTCACCAGGCCCATCTTGCTCGAATCGGCCACCACGATCACCTGTCGCGCCTGCCCGGCCATGGCGCGAAACACCGCTGCCTCATCAGGCTGAATGAGGGTGGCGCCGTGCCTGGCGTCGACACCGGTGGCGCTGACGAAGAGGCGATCCATCACTACCAGTCTCAGCGACTCGATAGCCAGCGGACCGACCAGCGAAAAGGCTCCCGCCCAGCGCAGGTTTCCACCCGTGAGCGTGACCTGAAGCCGTGTGGATGAGCTCAGTTCCATACCGATGTTTACGGCGTTGGTGATCACGTTGATGTTGCGGCGATGCAGCAGTTGCCGCGCCAGCAGCGTGGTGGTGGTACCGGCTGCGAATCCGATAGTCTCGTTCTCTTGTACAAGCGCCGCCGCGGCGCGCGCAATGCGCTGTTTCTCAGCGGCAAAGCGATCCTCGCGCACCTGGAAAGTGGCGTCAAAACGGAATGGCTCGTAAACCGGGCCGCCGTTTCCGGCCAGCATGGCGCCGCCATGCGTGCGGTTGACCAGCCCGCGGGTTTCAAGGCGAATCAGGTCGCGCCGGACGCTTGCCGGGGAGGTTTTCAACGCAGCAGTCAACTCTTCCACCGAGGCGCGCCCGTGGCTCAGGAGCAGCCGGAGGATTTCCTTCGCGCGTTTATCAGTCTTCTGTGACATCGCCTGAAGTTCGCCCGCCCGAGTGCCTTGCGTAGCTGTGCCGCCGCACTCACACCCTGTATGGATCTTCGCTATTGTACGGGCTGATGCGCCTCAGTCTCCAGGCGGAATCGCGTGCAGAGCCGACTTGAATGCCCGCACATCTGTCTCGCGAACCAGGAAACGCGTGAAGCTTCCGTGCAGCGCGTTCACCTCCGCCCCGCCATCGTATGCGGTGCTGCGCACCTGGGTGCTCAGTGACGTGTGCACCTCGCGGATCCCGGTGCGAAGAGCCACGTCGCGCACATTCTTGATGCGGATGCCTCCCCCGGCCATGATGCGAATCCGATTGCCCGCCCTTTGCTGCAACGCCGCAATGGTGTTCACGCCCTTCACCGCGTCCGTTTTGCCGCCGGACGTAAGCAATCGATCGGCCCCGCTGTCAATCACATCCTCGAGAGCCCGATTCATATCCACGCATACATCAAAGGCGCGATGAAATGTCACCTGGAGGGGACGCGCCAACGCGATGAGTTCCTTGGTTCGAGCGGTGTCAACCGTGTCGTCGCTGTTAAGCACCCCAAGCACGACGCCGTCCACGCCGCGGGTTTTGGCTTCAATGATGTCCTTCCGCATTACGTCCAGTTCGTGATCGGAATACACAAAGTTGCCGCCGCGAGGACGGACAATGATGAATAATTGAATATTCACGGCTGCCCGGACCAAACTGATCAGGCCGGCGCTCGGGGTGATGCCGCCTTCACTGAGCGCGCTGCATAACTCGATGCGCTCCGCCCCCCCGCTGGCGGCGGCGATGGCCGACTCCACTGAATCCACGCAGATTTCAAGCTCCATGGCCACGCGTCCCATCATCGCGAAAAAGACCGGACCCCTTCCATTGGAACAACCCAATTCAGGAGTCCGGGGACCAAAAGCAGCAACAAAGATCGGCTGCCGCGACCGTAGGCGCGCCAGCCGTGGCCGGTGTTCGGCTCAAAACTTCCACCCGCTCCCAGGTTTTCATTGGTTCCCAAGCTAGCGGGACAAACAGATTCGCAAATGGCTCAAAAGCTATACTTCGCGGAAAACTGCAGATGGCGCTCCACTGATCGAGTGCCTTGCAGAGAAACGTTACCGAAGTTGGAGTCGCTGATCCCCGTATCGGGATTGCCGTAACTCACAATATTGAAGGCGTTGAATGCGTCGAACCGGAATCCCACCATGTGCCTCTCGGTGATGTGGAAGTCCTTGAACGCCGACAGGTCTGTATTGAAGAAACCGGGGCCGTGCACGGCGCCGTTGCGTGACGTGCCGAACGCGTTCACCCCCGGCGTGCCGAACGCGCATGCGCCATTGTCTACACCCGCCGTGGTACACGGCGTGGCCGACTGATCGGTGCCAAACCAGTTTTCGTTGCTCCGTCCGTGAACCTTCAGCGTTCGATACTGGTTCACTCGTCCAACCCCGTAGCTGTTTGCATTATTCGAGCCGCCCGAAATGGTTTGCGGGAAACCCGAATAGGCCACGATGGCGGTGGAGAGTTTCCAGCCTCCGATAACTTGATCGGCAAACCGGTTGATGCTGGAGAAATATTCCTCGCCGCGGCCCACCGGGACAGCGTAGACGCCAGTGGCCGAGAAATTGTGGCGCACATCGTATCCCGCCGAGCCATAATCGGCGCCGCTGTCATAGTAGTTCTGGAATGCGCCGCTAAACCCGTTCACGTTGAGCGCGTAATTCCCCAGGCTGTTGGTCATGGCGCGGCCGTAGGTGTAATTGGCCGTGAATTCGAGTCCATGATTGAGATGCTGCCGTAGAACCGTCTGCAGCGCGTTGTAATTCATCATGGCGCGCGATTCGGTGATCAGCAGTGCATTCGGCCCGATGCCAAGGGATGCATCAATCCCATTCACCCCGATGTACTGGTTGTTGTAGAAGGGCGCAGAGGTGGGATCACCGTTCACCCTGTACTGGTTGACGTTCCCGTAGTCCTCGATGTGGTCGCCCTTCTCGCCGAGGTAGCCGGTCTGCAGCGACGTGGACTGCGTGATCGCATACTGCACCGTGAGGTTCCATTCCTGCACGTAGGCTGGCTGGATGTCCTGCGGGTAGACGTTGAACGTGCCTCCGTATTGCGTCGTGCCTCCCGTGAATCCCTGCTCGGCTGTCCGCGCCGTGGTTACTGCTCCCGGCGCCGGCGAGGTCACGGAAACGTTCACCGCCTGGATGAACGGGGTGATGGACGTCAGACGCTGGTTGAATGAGTTGCCTTCAAAAAAGCTGTTCGCTCCGTAGCCGCCGCGGATCACCAGCCGATCCTTTGCCTGGTACGCAAAGCCGATGTGCGGCATCCACTGGCGATGGTTAGCCTGGTAGCAGGCCCGGTTCCTGCATAAACCCGCGCCCGCGGGAGCACCGGTGGGAATGTGAGCCGCGTAAAGCACCTGGCCGGTATTCAGGTCGACGGTGCCGGTCTTATTGTTCTGCTCGATCCACGGCTCGTCGAATTCATAGCGAAGCCCAAAAGTCAGCGTGAGCCGCGGTAGAACCTTGTAGTTGTCCTGCGCAAAACCGGCAACCCGCCACTGCCGCTGTCCCACGTTGATGCTGCCCAGCGTCACCCCCGCCGACTGCACGCGATCGAGAACGAAATCGGCGGGACCGTAGCCGCCTGCATTCGTGGCTGTGGGATTGGCGGTAAAAGCTCCGCTGTAATTCAGTGAACCCAGGTAGCCGTCGTTGTTGCCCGTCGGATAGTTGTTCTGGTACCGGAGGCCCTGGACACCCATGCTCAGATAGTGCCTGCCGCGCTGCCAGGTCAGGTTATCGAAATAGCTGTAGGTGTTGTCGATGAGGTTATTGCCGTTGTACGCGGACGTGCCCACGTTGCTCATGCCACTGTTGTTGAAGTTTTGGGTGGTGAATCCCTCGTACTTCTGGCCCGCGAAACTGATACCGACTTTGGCATTGCCGTTGGTTCCGAATGCGCCGGTGGGGTCCTGCGGAAGTCCTTCAGACCACTTGGTGCGCGTGAAACCAACGCGCGCCGAGTTCACCAGGTTGGGCGAAAACGTGTGCACCCACGTGCTGCCGAATAGCCATGTGGGAAACAGATTCAAACCGGGAAACGTGATCGGCAGTACCGCCGTCTGGCCATCGTATGCCGTGGACATGGAATAGAAGCCCGTAAGCTTGTCGGCGGCGTGCGGAACGAACTCCACCTTAATGTCGCCCTGGTTGTTCGCCTTGTAAGAACGCTGCGGAGCCTGGTAGTTGTTCAGCGCGATGCCGTCTTCCGGCGTGAGGCATTTGCCGCCGCTTGGCACCGTGGGGCTCGCCGCCCCGCAGTTCGGGTAGTACTTGGGATTGGCGATCAGGAACTGCGCCACCGGGTTCACGATCGGCACACCCTGGTTATTTGCGTACGGGGCGAAGTTGTTCTCCGGATCGTATAGCTGGATGGGATTGGACCCGCTGAGCAGCACGGAAAAGTCGCCGTTGCGCATCGCGTCCGGCATCACGCTCGCCGTGCCTACTCCGCCCTGGTGCCAGCGCGAACCAAGGTAGTCGACGAAGAAAAACAGCTTGTTGTGCAGAATGGGACCGCCCAGCGTTCCGCCGAACTGCGCAAACGAGAACGGGCTGATGGGAGTCGCCGGGGTGTTCGTGCTTGGGTCTTTTGCAAGGCCGTGAGCGTAAGAGTTGGCGTTGAAACGATAATTTTGCGCGTACCCGTATGCCGATCCATGAAACTGGTTGGTGCCGCTCTTCAGCACGCTTACCACCGCCGCGCCGTTCACGTTTCCGTATGCGGTGGGCGAATTGGCCGTGATCACCTGCACTTCCTGCAGCGCTTCCGGAGCAGGACTGTAGGAGATCAGATTGTTGTAGTCCTCGTTCAGGTCAATGCCCTCCAGCGTGTAGTTGTTCGCCTGGGCACGGTTGCCGTTCATATTGGGAACATCGGTGAAATAAGTGCTCCGCTCGAACATCGTCGGCCCGGATGTGCCGGCCGTATCCACCGCGCCGGGCACGTATAACGTAAGTGCCGAAAAGTCGAGGCCGTTCAGCGGCAGGTTGGCGATCGTGTTGGCCGTGAAAGTGCTGTCAACCGTGGGCTCCTCGGTCTCCAGGATGGGCGCCGCCGAAGAAACGTTGACCGTGCTTTCCGCGTTGCCCACGCGAAGGCTCACATTGAACTTCGCCGCCTGCAGCACCTCGAGATTGAAGGGCGGCACCGAAGCCGTTTCGAACCCGTTCGCCTGCACCGTCACCTGGTAGTGACCGATGGGAAGGAACTGGATGTTGTAAACGCCGGAGGCGTTCGTGGAGGTTGCGGTCTCCACTCCGTTGTCGAGGTTGCGCGCGGTTACACGCGCTCCCGCGAGTGCCGCACCGGTGGGATCCGTAACCTGCCCGGTTATAGCGCCCGTAACGGTCTGGGCCGCCACTTGAATCGCGGCCGGCATTGCCAGCGCGCAGGCGAAAACGATCAGGAGCAATCTCAATTTCATACTGACCTCACTCGAATGACTGCAAAGCGAAGCTGAAGCCCCGCCATCAGCGCCCAGCGACGCTCGCTATTTGTGGTTCGCATCTCGAATTAGGGGAGCCGCGGGGAAGATCCGCCACTGGCCCAGAGTCTGCGGTAAATTTGCGCGTCTCCGCCCCTTTAGTGAGCTAACATTACACAAAAATGAATGAATAATCCATAAAAATGATCAGAACCTTCATTTCTGGTGATCCCGATCAGGGTCTTGGTGTATATTTGGCGGCATCTCTGGAAGGCCCCGAAAGGAAAATCCCCATGACAGTAACGTCTTCCCCCACCACCACGGTGCGACTGATCCGCCTGGCTGCCGCCCTCGCGCTCACATGCGGCTCCGCTGCCCTGGCACAGGTTGTGGTGGTCCCTCCAACCCCGCAGATAGGATCCTCCAACCCCATCACGGCAGAGCCGCCCGTCCCCCGACCGCAAGCAAAACCATGTGTCGTGCAGCTTTTCTCTGAGCTTGCCTTCGACAACTTCACGCCCAAGGTCTTCAGCTACACGCCGCCCCCATCCTGCCCTGGCCCGTGGGCGAAGGTGGTGTTTACGGCTGACTTCACCGTGACCGCCGGCCGTCAATTCGACCGCACCGCCGCGTTCTACCTCGGCCATGCCAGCATCTATTACGGAACAACGGCGGAGCCTCGCCACACTTTGAGCCCGTCGTGGCACGTGGAGCGAGACGTCACCGACCTGAGCGCTATCTTCAAATCCGCACAAACCGGCGAAGCCAACATCGGCAACTTTGTCGGCGTTTCCGGAGGCGTGACGTACGACGGCATCATCTATGCCAACGCGGCCCTGGAGTTCTATCCTGCCGGCGATGACGCCCGCGCCCCGCTCACCCCGGACATCGTGGTTCCGCTTAACGGCGGAGGCGGCGACGCAGGGACGCTCAACACCACATCAGACACAATCTCCCAGGCACTCAGCCTGCCCACGAACGTGGAGCGTGTCTATCTCGACGTGATTGCGCAGAGCCAGTCGAACGACGAGTTCTGGTACTTTTGCGTGCCCAACGATCAAACTTCCAACCTCGAAAGCTGCGGCAACACCGCGTTCCGCGAAACGGAGATCTGGATCGACGGGCAGCCCGCAGGCGTTGCGCCCGTCTATCCCTGGATCTATACCGGCGGAATCGATCCTTATTTGTGGGAGCCCATCCCCGGCGTGCAGACGCTGGACTTCCGCCCCTATCGCGTGGACCTCACTCCCTTTGCCGGCGTACTTTCCGACGGCAACACCCACACTGTCGCGGTGAGCGTATTCAACGCCAACAGCTACTTCCTGGCTACCGCCAACCTGCTCGTTTACCAGGATCACGGATCGCAGAAGGTCACGGGCGGAGTGCTGCGCAACACCCTGAGTACCGCGCCTTCGCCCACGGTGACGGAAGACATCTCCGCAGGCCCAACCTATACCGGAACGGTGACCATCGGCTCAAACCGCAAGTTTGAGATCAGCGGATACGTGAACACCTCCCACGGACGGGTGGAAACCACGATCAGTCAGACCGTCGACTTTCTCAGCAAACAGGAATTCGATGTGAACTCCTCGACCGACATTCAGAAC
>DASXXV010000110.1:0-36996 GCA_036502905.1 Occallatibacter sp.
CAAGAAAGCAATAACGAAGAGGCCTGCAAAACGAAAAAGATGTCCTGCATCCTTGAATATGTTCATCTTGACCAAGCTTCCTGGGGGCAGCCGGAGCGTGCCGCCTCATGTGATCCAGATCATCTAACTAGGTCAAGATTCACGATTTGGAATTACATCTGTATGTGAGTCAAATCACATTCAAATGTGACCGATGAACACGCCCGGGTGCCCCAGGTTTAGCGCCTTTTACTTTTCGTGCCTAGCTCGGGAGTGCGGGTGCGCAAGCAGCGGAATTTGAGTCACTATTCAGAATTCATAGCGCATGATCAGCCGCCCCGGCGTGAGCGGCTCGAGCCTGAGGTCGAGGAAAGCAGCGATTCAGCAGGATCTGGCGGATTTCATCTAGGGCCTGTTAACGCTACTGGGATGGCAGCGACGGGAGCCAGTTTTTTCCAGTTCTAGGAGAGAGGAGTGAACTGTAGCCGGTTACTGGAGCGACGAGCGACAACGAAATTGGGAAAACTGGCCCCGTCCCTTCGGGTTGCGGCGCAAATCCGGGGTCCCCGGCGACAGATCTTCGTCGCTGGGGTGGAAATCGGGCGATACTTCGTTGTCGTCCTAGGCGGTGGACCCGCCACAGCCGTCGTCCTCCGCCTCGTCTGGCCCGATTTTCGCTCGCAACGCTGTTCACCCCAGTAGTGTTAACAGGCCCTAGCCACACTGCCGTATAAAACAACCGACACCCTTCCGTGCCCATCCTCGCGATTTCTTTCTGTCGCGAGGGTGGGAGAGGCCGAACCTCGAGCGCACCGCCGCTGAGGTCTTTTGACCACTAATCAATCCTGGGTGCCCAGGTCCGGGGTCCCGCGGACAGGTCTTTCGTCCGTGGGGTGGAGATCTCGATGTTGAGACCTGGGATGCCGAATGCTTCGCCACGAATTCAACTCCGTCAGCGACCTCGTCCCTGGTCCCTGTTTTCCCTCTCCCTCTCCCCGCGCACAGAATTTACACCCCTTTCATCACTGCGCAATAAATCTCAAATAGTTACTTAGGGCGGTGGGTATTTCTCACTCGCCGGCGCACACTCGTCCCCGCGTTCCATCCACCTCCATTTCCCCAAGGAGTATCTATGCACCGCATCGCCCGCAAATTCATTGTGCCTGCTTCCGTCCTCGCCCTGGCGCTTCCTGTCACGTCTCCAGCGCAATCCGGAAAACATACCACCACCCCCATCAAGCACGTGGTCGTCATCTTCCAGGAGAACGTCTCTTTCGACCACTATTTCGGCACCTATCCCAACGCCGCTGCGAACAAGGACGGCAGCCAGTATTTTGCGGGTGCAAGGCCCAACACGCCGCGCGTGAACAGCCTGGAGAGCGCCGGCCTGCTCACCAACAATCCCAACGGGGTCAACCCGTTCCGCATCGACCGCAGCATCCCCAACACCTGCGACCAGGACCACGGATACGGCGACGAGCAGTTTGCATTTGACGGCGGTCTTATGGATCGCTTTCTGCTCCATAGCTGCAAAGACGCCAACCTGGGGCCGAACAGCACCATGGGCTACTACGACGGCAACACCGTGACTGCGCTGTGGAACTATGCCCAGCACTTCGCCATGAGCGACAACTCCTTCGGCACTTCGTTCGGTCCCTCTACGCCCGGGCTCCTGAACCTGGTTGCCGGAAACACTTTTGAAGCCACTGTCACCAATGGCCTTTCGCCCAAAGGCAACATCGCCGGCGGCGGTACGAGTGGCGCCGACATTGGCGATCCGGATCCGGCTTTCGACGTGTGTTCGAATCCCAAGCGCACCCAGATCTCGATGTCCGGCCAGAACATCGGCGACCTGCTCAACAAGGCCGGCATCACCTGGGGTTCCTTCATGGGCGGCTTTGCCCATTGCACCAACGTGTCCACCGGGATCACCGGCCTGAGCACGGCCGACTACATTCCCCACCACGCCTTCTTCCAGTACTGGCAATCGACCTCCAACCCCAACCACGTGGGCAGAACATCGGTGGCCATGATCGGGCACCAGGGTGATGCCGCCAATCACAACTATGATGTGACCGATTTCTGGGACGCCCTGGCAGCGCATAATCTTCCCGCCGTGAGCTTCATCAAGGCTCGCGCCATCGAGGACGGCCACGCCGGATACTCCGATCCGCTCGACGAGCAGAACTTCCTGGTGCAGTTCATCAACAAGCTCCAGAAGTCTCCGGAGTGGAACCAGACCGCCGTCATCATCTCCTACGATGACTCCGACGGCTGGTACGACCACGTGATGGGTCCCATCGTCAACCAGTCGAATGTCTCCGACGATGAACTGCTCGGACCCGGCAACTGCGGCACGCCCAAGCCCAACGAAACGGGCGCGATTCAGAATGGCCGCTGCGGTTATGGTCCCCGGCTTCCCCTCCTGGTCGTCTCACCGTTCGCCCGTGCAAACTTCGTTGACCATCTCGTCACCGACCAGTCCTCCATCATTCGCTTCGTCGAAGACAATTGGAACCTGGGCAGAATCGGCAACGGCTCTGCCGATGCGATTGCCGGAACGCTCGATGGCCTGTTCGATTTCAGCGACGACGAAGGCCGCGACAATCGGCTGTTCCTCAATCCTCTGACCGGCCAGCAGACTCACTAAAGAAACCGGTCCACGAAAAGTGGTCCCCATCTCCGGGCCTTCGTGCCCGGAGATGGGGACACGATTTTACTGTTCAATTCCGAACGCCGCGCACCGCCCCCGGACAATCGCCCCTCTTACCGCAGGTTATAAGTACTACATATATTTCGCGCTAACTTCTTCGCGGGTTGGCGATCCATCTGCATCGCTCTTCAGCGGGATGCGGCTCGCCACCCAAGCGCGCCGACGGGTTTCCTGTCTCACGGCGCCCCGCCAGCCAAGGAGATCGATGAACACCCTTCTTCAGGATGTGCGCTTTGCACTTCGCCAGTTGCGAAAGGCTCCCGCGTTTACCATCACCGCGATTCTTACGCTCGCTCTCGGGCTGGGCGCCAATGCGGCCATCTTCACGCTGGTCAACGCTGTCCTCCTCAAGAACCTCCCTGTAGCCGATCCGAAGACGCTTGTCCGCCTCGGTGATCATGATGACTGCTGTGTGGGCTACGGCATCCCCGAGAATGGCGATTACTCCATCTTTCCCACCGAAACCTACGAGCTAATGAGAAAGAATTCGCCGGAGTTCGAGGAATTGGCCGCCATTCAGGCCGGCTTCACCTATCGACCCGTGATCGCGCGCCGCCAAGCAACGGGCGAATCTGCACGTTCCGTGATGGGCGAATTCGTTTCCGGAAATTACTTCCGCACTTTCGGTCTCACTCCTCAGCGCGGCAGGCTCTTCGCCGATTCAGACGACGTGCAGGGGGCTCCCGTCGCCGCCGTCATGAGCTATGACACGTGGAAAAACAACTACGCCTCCGATGCGTCCGTCGTCGGCAGCACGTTCTACGTCAACACCCGGCCAGTCACTATCGTGGGCATCGCGCCGGAAGGTTTCTTTGGTGACCGCCTGACCAGCACGCCGCCGGATTTTTATCTGCCCATCGAGTCCATGCAGTTGCTGGCCAATGTTCCCTACGTCCACGATCCCGACGCGAAATGGCTGTACATCATCGGCCGCGTCAAGCCCGGGGTCTCGCTTCCTCAACTTCAGGCCAGGCTCAGTGGACTGCTGCGCCAGGCGCTCGCCCCCACTCGCACTTATTCGTCCGAGAATGAGAAAGCAATATTGTCTCGGGTTCACCTGGTGTTGACTCCGGGAGGCGCCGGCATCCGGGACATGCAGGAGAACTATGGTTCTCACCTCAACCTGTTGATGTGGGCTTCCGGGCTGGTCCTCTTGATTGCCTGCGCCAACATCGCCAACCTGTTGCTGGTGCGCGGGACCGCGCGTAAAGCCGAGATCAGCATGCGCGCGGCACTCGGAGCCATGCGCGGCCGCATCGTGCGGCAGCTTCTCACGGAGAGCATTGTTCTGTCCCTGTTCGGCGGCATCGCCGGCCTGGCGGTCGCCTATGCAGGCACGCGCATGTTGCTGGCCCTGGCGTTTCCGGGAGCGGACAGCGTTCCCATTCACGCCAGCCCCTCGCCCGAAGTGCTCTCGTTCGCATTCGGCCTTTCGCTGCTCACCGGTATCCTGTTCGGCGCCGCCCCGGCATGGATCGCCGCGCACAGCGAGCCAGCCAGTGCGCTGCGTACCGGCACGCGTACCACGGCGGGCGGTGCCACGCTGCTGCAGCGCGGACTCGTTGTCCTGCAAGCCGCACTGTCGCTGGTACTCCTCGTGGGCGCGGGGCTGTTCTCTCAAAGCCTGGGCAAACTCCAGTCCTCCGACATGAAACTCGACCCCACCAACCGCTACATCGTCCACATCAATCCGCAAGCCGCCGGCTATTCGCAGCGCCAGGTGGGCGATCTCTACCGCTCCATCGAGGAGCGCTTCCATGCCGTTCCCGGCATCGACAAGGTGGGCATCTGCACGTACACACCCATGGAAGACAACAACGATAGCTGGAGCGCCGTGGTACAGGGCAAGCCTGACACGGAGATATCGTCGTCCATGGTGAAGGCCAACGCCGAGTATTTCGATTCCGTGGGTACCCACGTGCTCATGGGCCGCGGAATCGTCGCGCAGGACACAGCCAATTCCACGCCGGTTGCGGTGGTGAATCAATCGTTCGTGAAGAAGCTGTTCAAGCCTGGCGAGAATCCCATCGGCCAGCACTTTGGCGGAGGGCCCAAACATTCCAGCGATTTCGAGATTGTAGGCATCGTCGACGACACGGCTTACACCACCGTGCGCTGGAAAGATCACGCCATGGCCTTCTATCCCTTCGTGCAGCGATCGCCCAGCGACAAAACGCCGATTGAAAAAGACGAGATGATGTACGCCGGCGCCGTCGTGCTCAAGACGGACCGCCCCATCAACGACATGGAAGCCTTGGCGCGGCGCACCCTCTCCGCCATCAATTCCAACCTCAGCGTGGTCAAGTTCCAGTCCTTCAGTGCGCAAATCGCCGACCAGTTCGCGCAGGAACGTATGCTGGCGCGACTGACCATGCTTTTCGCGGCGCTCGCTCTCTTGCTGGCCACCATCGGTCTCTATGGCGTCACTGCGTACACCGTCGCCCGCCGTACGCCGGAAATCGGCATTCGCATGGCATTAGGCGCGGAACGCACCGGCGTGACCGCCATGGTGATGCGTACCGCCATGATTCAGGCCATGGTCGGGCTTATACTCGGGATTCCCGTGGCCCTCGCCAGTGTGCGTTTCATCAAGTCCCAGCTTTTTGAAATCAACGGGGTTACCCCCGGTTTGCTGGCGGCCGCCATTGTGGTTCTGGCCTTGGCCGCAACCCTCGCCGGCTTGATCCCGGCACGCCGCGCCGCCTCCGTCGATCCCGCCCAGGCTTTACGCATGGAGTAGCCAATTCTTGCTTCAATCCGGTGCTGATACCACACCACTTAGCCCCTTCACCTGCTGCAAAAGCAACTTCCTCCCATCTCCCAGGCATCGCAAGCCCCAGCCCAAACGTGTGTCCAGGCTGCCACGATTCGCTCCTGGATCGATCGACATAGGAGGAAACCGAATGATCTATAACATGAAAAAGCTTTGGCTATGTTCCGTGCCGGTGCTGCTGACGAGCGCGGCCCTGCTTGGACAGACGCCCCCCACCGGCGGCCAGCAGCCCACCACGCCCAGCCAGCCGCCTTCCAGCAGCTCCGCGCCATCTCCCGGGGCCACTCCCGAGACCGCACCCACCGGACAGAATTTCGGTGACCAGGCATTTGTCGCCAAAGCCCTCGAAGGAGGAGTTGCCGAAGTGCAACTCGGCCAGCTCGCCGAGCAGAAATCGCAAAGCAACGACGTGAAGCAATTCGCCCAGAAGATGGTCTCCGACCACACCCAAATGGGCGAGAAATGGTTCAAGCCCGTGGCCAAGCAGATCGGTGCGAGTGAGCCCAAAGGTCCATCCAAGAAAGACAAGAAGCTGATCGAGAAATTGCAGGGCCTGTCGGGTCCGCAGTTCGACACGGAATACATTCAGGCCATGGTGAAGGACCACAAGGAGGATCTGAAGGAGTTCAAGAACGAGGCCCAATCGGCGCAGGATCCCAGCGTGAAACAGATCGCTCAGCAGGGCGCCGGCATCATCCAGCAACATCTGCAATTGATCGAGCAAATCGCCCAGGCTCACAACGTTCCTGTCGAGGGCAAGGGAAAAGAAGTCTCCAGTAAGTAGCGCCGAACGCAGCGGCGAAAGAATCAGAACTCCGTGCCCCATCCTTGCCCCTTTTTTCCGGGGCAAGGGTGGGAGACCACGATCGGGCCCTTACTCCGCTGCGAGGAGCCCATTGTTGCGCTTCCTTCCCATTGCTGATTACAGTGGAGCAGGACGCAGCCGCGAAAGAAACAAAACTCCGTGCCTCATTCTTGCCCCTTTTTCCCGGGGCAAGGGTGGTAGACCACGATCGTGGGTTTCCTTCCCGCCGCACAAAGCCTCGGCATGAGCTACGACGTAATTGTTCTCGGACTCGGCGCGATGGGAAGCGCCGCGGCGCAGCACCTGGCAGAGCGCCATGTTCGCGTACTGGGGATCGAGCAGTTCACTCCTCCTCATGACAAGGGCTCCTCGCACGGCGGTACCCGCATGATCCGCCAGGCATATTGGGAGAGCGCGGATTACATCCCCCTTGTCCTCCGCGCGTACGAGCTCTGGAGAAGGCTGGAGCACGATGCCGGCACGAAACTCCTCACCATTACCGGCGGCCTGATCCTCGGCCACCCTTCCAGTCAACTCGTTCGGGGAGCCATCGCTGCCGCCCTCACGCATGGCATCCCGCATTCGGTGCTGTCGCCCGCAGAGGTCCGCGCGCGTTTTCCCGCCATCACTCCCCTGGACGATGATGTCGCGTTGCATGAAGAACTGGCGGGATATGTTCTTCCTGAGGAGTGCATCCGTGCGCAACTGAAAGTCGCCGCGCAGTGCGGCGCCGAACTGCACTTCGACGAGAAGGTCCTGACCTGGAAAGCGCTGGGGGGACAGGTCGAAGTCACCACCGGGCGCGCCGTGTACCAGGCGCACCATCTCATCATTGCTGCCGGACCGTGGGCCAGCCAGGCCTTTCCGGACCTGTTTCCGTTGCGAGTCACGCGCCAGGTGATGACGTGGATTCAGCCCGCTAGCAGCCTGGAGCAGTTTCTCCCCGCCCGCTTTCCCGTGTTCCTATGCGATTCACCCGAGGACGGACTCCTCGGATATGGATTCCCGGCCGTCGACGGTCCCTCCGGTGGCGTCAAGGTCGCGATCCACGGCAGCAGCATCGAGTGCTTACCCGATACCATCGACCGCGTGATTCACGCCATCGATGGCGCCGAAGTGATCCGCCGTCTGCGACCCCGCTTTCCTGCGCTGGACGGCGAAATCCTCAAAGCGACAACCTGCATGTACACCATGACGCCCGACGAGCATTTCATCATCGGGCCGCACCCCCATCTGCCCTCCGTCAGCATCGCCTGCGGATTCTCCGGCCATGGATTCAAATTTGCGCCGGTTGTCGGCGAGATCCTCGCCGACCTCGCAACCCAGGGTGCAACCGCCCATCCTATCTCTCTCTTCGCACCCACCAGGTTCTCATAAGGGGAGTGTCGAAGCATTTCCGTTGCCCTCTGACCGCCCGACGCTCTGACGGAGATCAAGCGTTATCATCTTCACTTGGATCCCAGGCAACTGAAGGCGGTGCGAAGGTTGAAAGCAGCCAGACATTCTAAATGGTTCCACCTTTTTTTCAAGTTTCTCATCGGCGGGTTAGGCCCAATTGCATTCGCCGGAGCGTCGCGCGCGCGTGCCCAGGTGGAGTATGTGGATCCCACCATCGGCAATGTCGGAATTCTGCTTGTCCCCACCCGGCCGGCGGTCTACCTGCCCAACAGCATGGTTCGCTTTTATCCGATTCGCGAAGATGCGCTCGACGATCGCATCGAATCCTTCCCGCTCACCATCAGTTCGCATCGTCAGCCCGAATTGTTCAGCATCATGCCCGGCGAGAACGGCGCCCCCGCAGCCTATGATCAGGAGAAAGCTACCCCCTACTACTACTCCACGCGATTCGACTCGTCACTCATCCGCACAGAGTTCTCTCCCACGGAACACTGCGGCTATTTCCGCTTCACGTTCCCCCAGGGAAACGCAACCGTAGTGCTGGGCAATCGACAGACCGGCGCACTGCACGTGGAGCCGGACGGTTCCGTCAGTGGCGAGGAAGTCGTCGGCGATCTGCAGACCTACCTGTACGGCGAGTTCCGCCTGCCCATGACAGTCAAGCAGGAAGCCATCAGCGGCAGAAGCCGCGTCACTGCGACCGCCGCCAATACCAAGGTGCTTGAGTTTCGCTACGGCATTTCCTTCATCAGCGTCGGCCAGGCAAAGAAGAACCTGCAGCACGAAATCGCCGCGTGGGGATTCGAGCCCGTCAGCGCGGCAGCCAAAGCGCGCTGGAACGAAGCCCTGGGACAGATTGCCGTTGAGGGTGGAACCGAAACCCAGCGCAAGATTTTCTACACGGCTCTCTACCGCTGCTTCGAGCGCATGATCAACATCACCGAGGACGGACAGTACTACAGCGCCTTTGACCACCAGGTGCATCGCGACCCACGCCCCTTCTATGTTGACAACTGGCTGTGGGACACGTACCGCGCTCTCGAGCCCCTGCAAACCCTCCTCGATCCCGGCATGGAAGCGGACAAGATTCAGTCCTATGTGCGCATGTATCAGCAGTCGGGAATCATGCCCACCTTCGCGCTCGCCTCCGGAAACTATCCGTGCATGAATGGCAATCACGCCGCACCGTGGTTCGCCGATGCGTGGTTCAAGGGCGTGCGAAATTTCGATCTCGACACCGCGTATGAGGGAGTGAAGGATCGCGCCTTGCGCAAAACCCTCTTGCCCTGGCGCCTGGGCCCGAAAGGCCCGCTCGACGATTTCTATGCGGCGCACGGCTACATGCCCGCGTTGCGCCCCGGCGAGAAAGAGACCGACACCCGCGTCCATCCCTTCGAGAAGCGTCAGCCCGTTCCGGTCACGCTGGAGAACAGCTTCGACGACTGGAACATCGCACAGCTTGCGCGCGCACTCAAGAAGACTGACGACGAACAGCTCTTCCTTGGCCGCGCCGCGAATTACAAAAACCTGTTTCGCGCCGACAAGGAACTCATGTGGCCCAAGGACGACCAGGGGCAATGGATTGAGCCTCTCGATCCGAAATTCGATGGCGGCATGGGCGGGCGCGACTATTATGACGAAAACAACGGCTACACCTACACCTGGGATGTACCGCAGGATTCTTCCGGGCTCTTTACTCTGATGGGCGGCACCGCCAGGGCGGAAGCCAACCTCGATCAGCTCTTCCGCGAACCGCTGGGCCGCTCCAGGTATGAGTTCCAGGCGAAGTTTCCCGACTCCACATCCATGGTCGGCCAGTTCTCCATGGGCAACGAGCCGAGCTTCGTCATTCCCTACCTCTACAACCGCCTTGGAGCGCCATGGAAAACACAGAAGCGCGTCCGCATGCTGCTCGAATCATTCTTCACCGATACGCTCCAGGGCATTCCCGGCGACGAAGACGGCGGCGGAATGAGCGCCTTCGTAGTGTTCTCCATGCTCGGCATCTACCCCGTTACACCCGGCATTCCGGTCTATGACATCGGTAGTCCCGTATTCGACAAGGCGACCATCCATCTCAAGAATGGCCGCGATTTTGTAATCACCGCGCACGACACCTCTCGCGATAACAAATACGTGCAGAATGTCCGCCTCGATGGAAAGCCGCTCGACCAGGTCTGGTTCCGCCACGCGCAAATCGCCAACGGCGCCGTACTCGAATTAACCATGGGCGACACGCCGAACACGCAGCTTGGATCAACTCCCTCGAGCTTCCCGCCTGCATCTCTGTCCGTCAGGCCGGAACACTTCAGCCAATGAGCGACTCGCTCTGCCACAATCCAGATCACGAAATGCGGCGCCTCGCGATCAAGAGAATTCTCTCGCCTCCCGAAGTAGCATCGGTTGCTGACGCCGCCGTCCCGAGTATAGGATTGGCCCCGATTTGAACGCCCCCTTTGTCATCGTCTGTTCATTTTCTGAACGTATCTTGATGTTGGGAGCCCTTTGAAAGCTCTGGGTCCCGTTTGCATTTGGCTGCTTTCCCCTGCTGCTCAAGCCAAATTACTTTCAAAGGAGCGCCATTATGAAGAACCTAGCCACTCGTGTGTTCGCCGCGCCACGCTGTGTCTCCGCATGCCGGCGTATCGCATGGATATGCGCACTCACGCTGTGTTTTGTGCACCTACCCTGCTCAAAGGTTCGTGCCCAGGTCAACACCGGTAATCTTAGCGGACAGGTCACGGACTCCACTGGGGCCGTCATCCCCAATGCCAAACTCACTATCCGGGACGACGATAACGGTTACACCCGCGAAGTCGAGACATCCGGCGACGGAAGCTACGTTTACCCTGATCTGCCCATTGGGCATTACACCGTTACGGTCGAAGCCTCCGGCTTTCAAAGCCAGAAGGGCTCTGCCGTCATCAGCGTGGGCATCCGTTCGCGCTCCGACTTTCGTCTCAATGTCGGACCCACCGGCCAGACCATCGAAGTCACCGCCAGCGAGTCCGCGCTGTCGCGTGACGATGCGTCCATCGGCTCGCTGGTCACCGAGGCCACCATCAAGGACACCCCGCTCTACCTGCGCAACTGGGACGACCTGCTCCGCACCGTGCCGGGCGTGCAGATCAATCGCTACACCAACCAGAGCGGCGCAACTTCGTCGGGCCGCACCGGCAGCTTCAATGTAAACGGCGTGCATTCGCTGCAAAACAATTTCATTCTTGACGGCATCGACAACAACACCTTCTCTGAAAATGTGCAGGAACTCAGCACCGAATCGGCCCATCCCTCGGTCGACGTGATCTCCGAGTTCAACGTAATCACCAATCCTTATTCAGCCGAGTACGGCCGCTCTCCGGGTGCGGTGGTGTCCGTCAACACGCGCAACGGTTCCAACAAGATTCATGGCACCGCCTATGAATACGTTCGCAACCAGTACTTCGACGCGTTCGATTACTTCACCAAGCGCACCACCACCAAAAAGGCCGAGGACAACCAGAACCAGTTCGGCGGCAGCCTGGGCGGCCCCATCATTCGCAACCGCGCCTTCTTTTTCTTCAACTACGAGGGCACGCGGATCAAGCAAGGCCTCTCGCGAATTTCCACCGTACCTTTGCCCAACGAGCGCATCGGCGACTTCAGCGCGGCCGCGGCCGCCGCGGCCGGCCTCTCTCCCTATCCAACGATTTACAACCTGTCGCTATGCCCCACGCCCATCAACATCAAAACGTGCTCCCCTCCGCCGCTCATTAACAACAGCTTCCAATCCGATCCCAGCGCGCACATCGATACCGCCGTCGCCAGCCTGATCGCGCTGTTCCCGCAGCCGAATTACCACCCCAACTCGGCCACCTTCCCAGACGTGAACAACTTCTCCCGTACCGGCGCGTCCACTGACTTCAACGACAGCTACGACGCGCGCGTCGATTGGACTCCCACCTCCGCCGACACCGTCTTTGGCCGCTTCAACTACTTCAATCGCACGCGCGACATTCCCGGCTACCTCGGCGGCATCGCCGACGGCACTTCCACCTCCGCCTGGGGCAACCAGATCCTGAAAGGCACCAGCGCGGTTCTCGGTTGGACCCACGTCCTCAGCCCGCGCATGGTGAACGATTTCCGCTTTGGCTGGGTGCGCAACTACTCCTTTGCCGAGCAGCAGCCCTTCACGCTGTCACAGCACGCCGGCGATTTCCTTCCCGGTGTGCCCAATAATCCCGCCATCGGCGGAGGCGCGCCGCTCACCACCTTTTCCAGCCACGGTTTCCTCGGCTCGCCCGACTTCCTGCCCAAGCAGCAGGTCCCCATGCTCTACCAGTACAACGATTCGATCTCCTGGACCCGGGGCCAGCACAATCTGAAATTCGGCGCCACTCTCTACCTGCCCATGCGCAACCTCTTCCAGGATGAGCCCGGCATGCGCGGCGATCTTACCTTCAACGGCGTGTTCTCCGGCTTGGGCAGCGCTTCGGTAAAGGGAACCACCAACGGCCGTGACTACGCGGACGGCCTCTTCGGCGCTACGCAATACACCCAGCTCACCAACGTCTACTTCGTCGATCAGCGCCTGTGGATGGCCTCCGGCTTCTTTGAGGACGACTGGAAAGCCACTCCGCGCCTGACCCTCAACCTCGGCTTGCGCTACGACTTCGCCACTCCTGTTCTGGAAGGCAGAAACCGCCTCGCCAACTTCGATCCCGCGGGCTCCGGTTCGCTGCGCTTCGCCAAATCCGGTTCGGTGGGCGACCGCTCCCTGATGGATCCCAACGTAACCAACTTCGGTCCGCGCTTTGGCGTCTCTTACGCGGTGACCGACAAGACCGTCCTTCGCGGCGGCTACGGCATCTACTACACGGGGTTGGAGCGCATCGGCAGTGAAGACCAGTTGGCCCTCAATCCGCCATTCCTCATAAACAAAACCCAGGCCAGCACCACGCAATCGGTGATCACGCCCGAAGTCGGTTTCCCCTCCAACTTCCTCGATCCCTCCACCATCGACTTGAACAACCTCCAGGCGTTCCACATCCGCGCTGTGAATCCCGCCGCCAAGGTGCCGATGGTGCAGCAGTGGAGCGGCGGCTTTCAGCGCCAGATCGGCCCCAACTGGCAGGCCGAAGCCGATTACGTCGGCACCAAGTCCACCCACCTCGATGTGATCTACGACTACAACCAGCCCATCATCTCCGGCGGCGTCAGCACCCAGGTGCAGCCCTACGCCAACTTCGGCCAGGTGGAGTACACCACCCCCATCGGCTTCGGCAATTACAACGGACTGCAGGGCAGCCTTACCCGCCAGATGCGAAACGGCATCAGCCTGCGCGCGGCTTACACTTACTCGCGCAGCCTCGACAACACGCCTCAGGAACTGGAGTCCAACTCCGGCGATCCGCCCAACGGCCGGAATTACAACGCCTGGTATGGGCCCAGCGACTTCGATGTCCCGCACCGCGTCTCCGTAAGCTACGTCTACGAGCCGCCGTTCGGCCGCGGCAAGGCCATGTTCAACACCGGCGTGCTCTCCTGGATATTGGGCAACTGGCAGACTTCCGGTGTTTACACCTACTACAGCGGCCATCCCTTCCAGGCCAAGTGGAGCAGTGAAAGCAGCCAGCTCGACCCCTACGGCTTTGCCACGGCGGTTCCAAACACGGTGGGCAAGGTGCACTACGTCAAGAGCCCGTCGTGCTGGTTCTACATGAGCCGCAACGGCGCATGTTCGGCGCCCGGTACATCGGTCACCGATCCGTTCGTCGATGCCGGCAAATTCAACGTCGGCAACACCGGCCGCAACACCCTGCGCGGGCCCAACACCAACGTGTTCGACGCCGCTCTCGTCAAGCACATCCCCCTTCACGAAGACTGGAACCTCGAAGCCCGCTGGGAAGTCTTCAACGTCGCCAACCACGCCCTCTTCGGCCAGCCCAGCGGCGACGCCAGCAGCGGCGGCGTCGCCTCCATCACCAACCTCTCCGGCGATCCTCGCGTCATGCAGTTCGCATTGCGCGTGAACTGGTAGAGTGGTTTCAATCCGGGCCGGAGAGCGAATGCTCTCCGGCCCATCGCTTTCCTCTGAACGGCACTGCGAAAACTCACAACTGCCGAGTGCCCCATGTCCCGACTTTGGAACATGGGAAAGCTCGAACTTATCGCGCTTGCTTTGTAACCGGGCACGATTCAAACGCCGCGGAAAAATACCCTCCGCTTTCAGGAACAAAACAAAGTTGTCATCCTGACGTCGACCCTGAGTTTGCGAAGGGAAAGGCGGAAGGATCTGCTTTTGCATTTTATTGTTCCGCCGATTTATGGAACGAGTGCCTCTTAACCAAACCTCACGAGTCAAAATGGAGCCATGGATTATTCGTTTCGAATTCGCATCCTGTCCCCCGCGGCACCCCTGATTTTTCTGCTTCTCTTCGCAGTCGCCGCGCATGGCCAGCAGGTGCCCCAGCCCGGATCGCGCACCCTCATGGACGCGCACAATTGCTATCCGTACTTCGAATGGTGGAGCGATCGGATCGACCGCGCCTTGTCGGCCGGCACACCGCTCGCGATCGAGCAGGACCTTGGCTGGTACACCGATGCAAGGACGGGAAAGAGTTGGTCGGTAGTTACTCACGGCAATCCCATCACCGGTGAAGAGCCCACCATGGAACAGTATTTCTTTGCCCGCGTGCGCCCCATCGTCGAGCAGGCATTGAAGGAGGGCAATCATGGAAGATGGCCCCTGATCACGCTTAACCTCGACTTCAAGGACAACAAGCCCCAGCATCTGGCAGCCGTCCTCGCGCTGCTTCGCAAATATCAGTCCTGGCTCACATCGGCGCCCAAAGGGCAGGGAATTGAGACCGTCCAACCGCTCGACCTGAAGCCCATCCTCGTACTCACGGGCGAACCCGATGCGCAGCAGGCCGTCTTTTACGATCAGCTCGGTACCGGCGATCGCGTCCTCGTGTTCGGAGCCATTCACACCGCCAACAAAAGCCCGCAGGCGCCTCCCCAAGTCATCGCTGGCGAAAAAGCAAACAACTATCGCCGCTGGTGGAACAATGCCTGGCGCGTCGTCGAACCGGCCGGCCAGGCGCACGCCGGCGAGTGGACCCCCGAAAAAGAAAAACGCCTGCGGGCGCTGGTGGATCGCGCCCATGCCAACGGCCTGTGGATCCGCTTCTACACGCTCGACGGTGCCACCACCGACGAGTTGAGCTGCCGCGGATGGTTTCGCGGTTACAATTTCGGATCTCTCGATGCCGCCCGCGTCCGCTGGCGCGCGGCCATCGCCGCCCGCGTCGACTACCTGGCCTCTGATCAATATGAGCTTCTCGGCGCGGAAATCCGCGGCAACCCCTCCAACAGCGGCAACACCGCAAATACCGGGGCGCAAGAGCAGTTGAAATCGTTTCCAGAGGACCTTCCAAGCCACCTCTTCAGCCAGTTTGAGCCACATCAATTTGGGCCGGGCCAGCTTGCTAATTCCGGCATTGCTGCGTCTAATCCGTTGTGACAAACTAGTAGCGCACCATGGAGGCCTGGCGTTTGTCGTTCCCCGCACGCTTCCTGATCCAGTCGGGTTTCCTGCTCGCCGCATGTGCCGGTGCGCATGCGCAGGTGTCCGCGGCCGCAGGCATCGCTCCCGTCCACGTACAGGAAAAAATTCAGACCGTGCCGCGGGTTCCCGGGCTAAGCACCCTCTTCGACGGCTTCAATGCCGGCGTGACCTATTCCGGCGTCCACAGTTCGTCCGTGGGCTGGTACAGCGCCATGACTCCCGCCGTCAACTATGCCTTTTCCCGCCGCTTCTCCGCCGACGCCAGCACTTCCATCTACTTCAATCGGCTGGTGCAGAACACCAACACCGCCACGGCCGCGAAACATCCGCTGGTTACCGATCCTCTCGAACCCGGCGATACCCTCATCGGCTTTCATGCGTTCTTTGAACCCGGCTCCCTGCAGGACACCATCACCGCCTCGCTTACCGCGCCCACCGGCGATTCGGCCAAGGGATTCGGCGCCGGACAGGTGACCTACGACTTCAGCAACCACCTCGAACGCTATTTCAATCAACTCGGCGTTATCCTTGACATCGGCGGCGGTAACTCTTCCGGCCTCTTCAATGACCTGGTGGTGAAGGACTATAACTCGGTCGGCGGGCTGGCGCACTTCGAATCCGGCCTTGTGTATTGGTTCCCCCATCGCACTTATCTGGAAGCGGTTGCGTACGAGCAGCTTCCCCTTGGCAGTCAAACCGTTTATCGCACCGTGGCTCGCGGCGAAAGCATCCACGCAGAAGATGACGAACCGGGTGGTGGCGGCGGTGGCAATCCCACTCCCAACCCCCCTCCGCCCGTACCCGTTACCGTGACCACGGTGGCGGAAGACAACGGATTCACGTCCATGCTCGGCATTCCGTTAACCCATCACATTACGTTGTCCGGCTATTACAACCGCAGCCTGCGCCAGCACCTCGACACAGTCTCGTTTGGCTTCACCTTCTTATTGCGCGGCAAGCCCAAAAATCGGCTGTCCATGGTTGACCGCGCTCTGCGAGAGGCCGAAGGCGCCGGCCAGCAGTGACCCTCCCGTTTCTTATCCCGGGATAGCCCGTGCGTTAAGCGAGGTCCAAGGTCCTGCTGTGAAAACAGCCATTGCCAACCAAACTTGTAGTCATCCCGACGCTGACCCTGAGTTTGCGAAGGGGAAGTGGAAGGATCTGCGTTTGCATTTTCATCGTTTCGGGTGAACCCGTTTCCTCCCCGAATGCGGTTTCTTTCTCGGTCCGCACAACGACTCACTCTTGCAGACTCAAGAGCCCTCTCGCGCCTTCAGTTCTGATTCGGGTGCCTGGGTTGCCGCAGTTGACGTCGTGCCTCCCGCAGGCCCTGCAAAGCCCCTGGGCATGTCTCTACTTGATCTGCTCCAGCTTATTGACCTGGTCGGAATCCATTTCTTTGCGAATCTGCAACAGCATCGACGACGTTGCCTTTTGCAGCGACGCGCGAGCCTCGTTTACCGCGTCAATCGCCCTAAACAGCGCGTCTTTGCTGGCCTGCTGATCCTTGTTCACCGCGGCCAGATTTGTTTGCGCCTTCAGGAATCCCTTGTAGCTGTCAAGGATGGCGGGTTTGTTCGCGTCGAAAATCGCATCCATCCTTTTCTGCTGTTCCCTCCGCAGTCCAATCGTCTGAATTACCGTTCGGTCGTCCCACCAGCGCCCCACAGGTCCAAACTGAAGCCCGTTCCGCGGCGGAGTTGTCGCCCGCTCCTTGGCGTGCTCAGGGTGATGATGTTCTTTTGGTCCTCCCGGGCCGCCAATTCCGCCGGGTCCTCCCGAGCCGCCTGTCCCTCCCGACCCGGGTCTGTCCCGGTCGTGGTCTCCGCCCTCCTGCGCCATCAATCCGGCGCACGGCAATACCGCCAGGCAAAGAAAACAGCACATGATCCTAAGAGTCCGCGTGCTCATTTCATCCTCTTTTTGGAGTGTGCCTTGGGATACGGATGGGAACTCTCCAATATCTTGTACTCTTCTATGGGTGACGCTTCATCGGGACTGATAGCCGCGTTCACGGCCTGCAGTAATTGATTATCCTGCGCAATCTGCGCCTCGGAATCCGTCGGCTGCGATGGTACGGAATTTGCCTGCCTGGGAGCTGTGTCCGGGCGGTGATGCCATACCCCGAAAGCCAGAACCACCAGCGCCGCCGCCGAAACCACCCAGCCCACAAATGCCGCGTGGACGCGCACCCGAGGCTCGCTCACGTACGGCCGAGGCAGGCGGCTTTTGCTCCACGCTATCGACGCCGCGTTGAACAGCGTGACATCTCCTAAAAACGTTTTCACCTGGTCGCGGCATTCCGGGCATACCGCCAGGTGAGCATGCGATTGCGCAGTGCCCAGGCCGATGAGCACGTCATCCAGTGCTTCTTCGGAAAGATGATTTTTCAATTCAGGCGTCATATCTTCGCTCCGAGCTTGCTGCGAACGGCCTTTAGAGCGCGGTGAAGGTGCGTTCTCACCGTATTGACTGCCATTCCTAGTATTTCACTGATCTCATCGACCGACATTTCCTCTGAAAACTTCATCAGGAAGATCGTGCGCTGGTTATACGACAGGCCCTCCAGCACCGCATATAACTCCTTGATCCGTTCCTTTGCCAGCACCCGCCGCTCCGGGCTTACGGCTTCGGACGGCAGAAACGACGCCATCTCGTGAACGTCCAGTGCCGTGGCCTTCAAATGTTTCCAGAATTTGTATCGCCCCGAGCGCAGATGGTCGCGCGTGACATTGATGGCGATTCCCGTCAGCCAGGTGCTCAGGCTGCAATCGCCTCGAAAGCTTTCCCGGCCCCGGTACGCCCGCAGCAGAGTGTCCTGAGTGATAGTTTCGGCGAGGTCGGCATCTCCCGTGGAAAATGTCACGAATCGGCGGATTCTCGCCTGGTGCAACCTGACCAACTCGTCGATGTCATCGAGCTCGCTGATGACTCCGGCCCTCTGCGCCATGGCTGATTCTAGCCGCGGACGCTGCACGGAGGCTATACGCAGGGCGCTCAGGGTTGCAGTGGCCATTCGTTCCCCAGGCAGAGTGTCCGACCCCCCCGGGACCCTGCGGACAGTTCTCTGTCCGTGGTTTGGCGAACCAAGGTCTCCACGGACAGGTCTTCGTCCGTGGGTGATTATCCGCAACTCCACTGATTCCGGGATAGACCCCTGGCGGCCCGAACATTCTGACAACTCCTGAGTCGCGTACTCCCGCCAATCTGATTACATCCGGCCCGCTTTTCTAACACTTACGTAAATACCCGTCCCCAGCGGCTAGCCTCCCCCAGACTGTAATCATTTTTGGATTTCGCCTCGTCAGAGGGTGCGGTGACTCAGATGGTTTGCTAGATTCCCCAGTCATGCCGAAGGGCATGGCAATTCTTCCGGGACCAAACCCGAAGTCATTCAGGACTTAAATTAAATTATAGGAAGAACGAGATTGGGGCTCAGCTAGCGAGCCTCAATCTCGTTTTTTTCCGCGATGAATGGCTGACTGGAACGCACCGGCTGGCTGGACCGGCGCCGACGAAATCACCACCGTGGAGTCGCCGCAGCCCGTTAAAGGTCCCGCCTTTCAAAAGCGATCTGCGCAAGCACGATTGCCAATAGCCCGTACGCTGCCGCGTAAATTACCATCGCCGTGCTCGGCACCGCCGAACTGCTGAACGGCGAAACTCCCGCAGCCCCCAGGATCGGCGGCTGCACCCAGAACGCCACTCGCCGCCACAAAGCGTCGGAAGGCATAACCAGGCTTGCCAGTATGCCCAGATCCACGCAAGCCTTCAGCTGCCGGAAGGCGCCGAACTGCTCGATCCATCCACCCAGAAACGCCAGGCCATACAGCCCCAGCGTGCACGCGCCGCTGGTCAGCGCTGAAAACCGGGTGCTGCACAGCATCGTCACCCCCAGCAGCACAATCGCCTGCAGGCAGATCAGCCCCAGGGCAGAGGCCGCGTGCGGGGTAATCCTCCGCGCCTCCATCCATGCCACCGACATCGTTCCCCCTTCGATGAACAACACGTACAGGCTCAGCATGGCTGCAAACCCGATCCACTTGCCCAGCACCAGGCACCAGCGGTTCACAGGCTTGGTGGCAATGGCATGAATGGTGCCCGACGCAATCTCTCCTGAAAGCGTGTCGCAGGAAATCAGCGCCGCCATCAGCGAGGTCATCATGCTGCCGGCATAGAGCACCATCATCGTCATCATGCCCAGGCCTTCCATCCGGTTCACATGCGGCACTTGCGGCGACATAGACCGTAGCACGGAATGCAATGCCGTCCAGAACAGCGCCAGAAACGTCACCCCCGCGATCCCCGCGATCCACAGCAGCTTGCGCCGCGCGGCTTCCACGAATGTGACCTCCGCCATCAGCATGACCGTCCGCACCGCCCCCGGCCCGCGTGCCGCCCCCACAAGCGATCCACTCCGCGAACTGTCGTCGTACGTCCTCTCTGCGAGGGGCGCCTTTGCCGGTCCCACTGCGTGATCGCTCATAATCCCTGGTCCGGTCCCATCATTTCGAGAAACTGGTCTTCCAGCGTGACGCGCTGCGGAATCACCGAATAAATGCACGCTCCGTTCTCCACCAACAGGCGCACAATCTCCGCCAGCCTGTCTTCATGCTCCACCTGCACCTTCAACCTCCGTCCAACGTGCGAGTCTACCCGTACGCCGGCGATCAGTTCCAGCAACGCCACCGACGCCGGGCTCACGCCTGCGGCTTCAATCTCCGCGCTGGTCCGCTCCTTCTGCCAGCCGCCCATCTGGTACTCGCCCACCACTTGCCCCTCGCGAATGAACGCCACCCGGTCGCAGCTCTGCTCCACCTCTCCCAGCAGGTGCGAATTGAGAAACACCGTGGCCCCGCGGTCGCGCTGTTCGCGCACAATTTCACGCACCAGCTTGCGCCCCGAGGGATCGAGTCCCGAAGTGGGTTCATCGAGAAAAAGTATGTCAGGCTCATTGATCAGCGCCTGCGCCAGCCCCGCCCTTTGCATCATTCCCTTGGAATAACTTCGCAGCGGTTTGGAATTCTGCGCGCCCAGGCCCACCCGCTCCAGCAGCCGCGGAACCCGCTTTCCCAAAGCCCCATCGCTTACTCCGCACAGCCTGCCATGCAGCATCAGCAACTCCGCTGCCGACAGCCAGTCGTAAAAACGAAAATGCTCCGGCAGGAAACCGATGCGGGCGCGCACGTCGCGCGACCCCACCGGCTCACCCAGCAGGAGCGCCTGCCCGCGAGTGGGCTTCACCAATCCCAGCAGCATCTTGATCGACGTGCTCTTGCCCGCGCCGTTCGGACCAAGAAACCCGAACGCCTCTCCGCGCCCAACCTTCAAGGTCAGATCGCGGACGGCAGTTCGGGTTCCGAAGTCCTTGCCCAACCCCGCTGCGTCAATCGTGAATGCCGCCATGCTCGTCTCTCGTGCCACACCCGACAACGCCTTCCGTGCCCCATCCTGGCCACTTCTTACTGTGGCGAGGGTGGGAATCACGAAAAGCCGATTCGTTACTCGATCTTCTCCCCCAGGTTCACCGCGGTGGTATCGTCCCCCGTTCCCATCAAGGTGTACAGAATTCCATTGTCGATCCATACCAGGACAAAGTGCGCGGAATTCCCCGGGCCTTTCGGACGCAGCAGCACCGCCTCGTTGCCCTTCACGCTGACCTTCTCGTAGCTCGATTGTCCGTGCAGCACCGGCAGCACAAACGTGCTGGTCCAATCGATCGTCTGCGTGAAATTAGCGGCCTCGGTCGCGCTCAATCCCGCAAACTGCAGCGCCACCTGCGCCAGCTCCGCGGGATTCAGATCGCTGGGCGCAGAAGCGCTCGGGCTGGGCATCTCGCTCAGGTTTACGCAGCTTGCGTCTCTCGCAGGGCCGTTGCTCATTCCCTTCCATCGCGCCACTTCATCTCCGCAGTTGCCATAGATTGCAACCACGCCGGCGGGCAAACGCAGGCCGATCACAGCGCCGTCCACCGACGACGGAATCCGCAGGTCGCTCCGCCCGGCCTCGTCCACGATCGACTGCAGCCGGTCGCGATCGAGCTTCATTTGCGCACTGATGGCGCTCCTCACCGTCAGCACGGAAGGCGTTTCGCCGCCGATAAGGTGCAAATCGAATCCCGCCATTTTGGCTGCGGTCGCCGCATCTGCAACCACCCGCGGTTTCTGCGGCGCCTCCGTCACTGTTACTTCTTCGGAAATAAGCCGGGCGATCGCCTGGTTGAAAACCTGGTCCCCCTCCAGCCCCTGGAGGTTCCCCGAGCTGATGTCCAGCACCGCCACGTGTTCCACGCGGAAGATGGAAAGCAGGTTTTCGGCCCACGCCCGAATCGGCGCTACCGTGATCACCAGGACGGCAGCCACCGCCACCAGTCCCGCCGCGACCGGCAGTGACCACGTCCGCATCGCGGTCCAACGTACTCGTTTCCTGTCGCTCGCCTCATGCATACGCGCCCGCAGCCGTGTCCAGGCCGCATCCATGTTCACGCTGCCGGACTTCGGCAGATCATCCATTGCGTCCCGCACCGTCGCCATTCCGGGATCGATCTCGCTGTGTGTCATTTCCGCTCCTTAGTCGCTGGGGTCCTTCGCCATTTGCAGGCCCGTCCCCCGTTTGTTCGCGTTCTGGCGGCCGTGGTACTGGGTCGAGAACTCCGCCTCCGCGCGCGCCAGCATCGTGCCCACCGAAGCTGCCTTCATCCGCATTGCATCTGCGATCTCCTGGTAACTGAGCCCGCTGTGACGCAAAAGCAACAGCTGCGCCTTTTCCGGTTTCAACTTGGCCAGCGTGGACCGGACTGCGGCGATCCGCTCGCTCCTCATTAAACGGATCAGCGGATCCTGGAGATCGTTCGCCTCGGGGCCGGTTTCCGGGTCAATTTCCTCTCCAACACCGCGGCGCTGGTTCTGGCGAAGCCTGTCGATCGACGCCCGTGTCGCCACGCGATAAAGCCATGCCGTCACTGTGCCCCTGGCCGCCACCCCTGGTCCGCTCCGATACAGCTTGAGAAATGTATCGGAACATATCTCCTCCGCTTCCGCATCGCTGCCCAGTACGCGGCGAGTGATGCGAACCATGCGCCCAAAGTGCTCGCGGAAGACGGCTTCGAATTCAGATTCAACCCAGTTAGCGGCCATGGCCATCGCTCGTACACCTGTATAACGCTGGACAGTTCCATTTTGTGACATAAAGAGCAACGGAAGCTCCGTGCCCCATCCTCGCGACTTTTTTCTGTCGCGACGGTGGGAGGCCACGAACCTCGATCCGCGCGTCGTATCATCGATTCGGTCAGATTCAAGAATAGGGGCAGGAAAAGCAAAGGCCCATTCCTTATAAAAGGGTCGGGCCTTCAGACAAAAACTGTCGTCTTTACCGGATCAGCGACTCGAACTGAAACGCCCGGTTGCGCTCCGACTCACGCACCACCGCGCGTTTGCGCCCGGCAAGAAGGTCGTGGGCGGTAACGATCCCGCAGACCAGCCCTGTCTCGCGGTCCACCACCGGGATCCGCGTCACGCCCGTGGTCGCCATCTCTTCGGCCACCGCACGGCAGGTTTCGTCGGAGTACGCGAGCACCTCCGGCAATGCCTGGCCCTTATGGCCGGCGCGATCACGCAGCGGCTCCGGCAATTCGCTCATCACCTCCGCCACGCAGATCATTTCCAATGGATCGACGCCGTATTCGCGCGAAAGATGATGGCCGCGGCGGCCCAGCTTCTCCGTCAGGATCGAACGCCGCATCACCAGTGAAGTCACCAGGTACGACGCCGTGCACGCCAGCGCCAGCGGCAGCAGCGCCGGAAGAGCATGCGTCAGCTCCAGCGAGAACAGGATCGCGGTCAAAGGCACACCCAGCGCTCCCGCGAGCATGGCTCCCATGCCCATCAGCGCCCACACCGCCTGGGCTTCGCCAGGCAAATGCCCCAGCCACGCCAGGCATTCGCCCATCGCTGCGCCAATCATCAGCAGCGGCGCCAGCACCCCTCCCGACGTTCCGGAACTCAACGAGAACGCCCACATCAGCGACTTGGCCAACAGCAGCCCGATGAGTAGCGCCAGCGGCGCATTGCCGCGCAGCAGTTCCGCGATATTGTCATACCCCACTCCCAGCCCGCGCGGGAAGAACAGGCCTCCAATGCCCACCCCGATTCCGCCGATCGCAGGCCACCACATCCAGTGAATCCCAAGCCGCCCGCAGATGTGCTCGAAACCGTCTTCCAGCGCATACATCAACCGGCTCAATCCGGCCGATACCAAACCCACCAGCATCCCCACCGGAAACGCCATCAACAGCGCCAGGCGCAGATGAAATGTTCCGGGAATGTGGACCGGGAAGAGCGGCCCCGCACCCAGCCATTCAATACGTAGCGCGCCGGCGGTTACGCTCGCCACGGCCACTGGCACCAGCGACCGCGGCCGCCATTCAAACAGCAGCAGTTCCACCGCCAGCAGAATGGCCGCAATGGGCGCCGCAAACGTGGCCGACATGCCCGCGGCCGCGCCTGCCACCAGCAGCGTGGTCCTCTCCGCATCGGTCAGGCGCAGCCATTGTGCCACCAGCGATCCAAAGGCGCCGCCGGTCATGATGATGGGTCCCTCGGCGCCGAACGGCCCGCCTGATCCAATCGCCACTGCCGCGGAAATCGGCTTCAGCACCGCGACCTTGGGATCTACCCTTGCCCCGCGGAGCAAAATGGCCTCGATCGCTTCGGGAATGCCGTGTCCCCGGATCTTGTCGGACCCGTAATGCGCCATGAGGCCTACCAGCAATCCCCCGATCACCGGCACCACCGGCATCAGCCAGTGACTCAGCGGCGAGCCGGCCGGGCCCACCATCGCCAGGCTTAGCCGGTGGTAGTAGAAGAGGTTGGTCGCCAGCGCGATCGCCCGCAGCAGAAGAACGGCCAGCTCCGCCGCCCCCGTCCCAATGACGAGCGCCACCGCCGTCAATAGCCACACCCGCCGGTCGACAGTAAAATCCCGTAATGCCGATGGTCTTGATCTCATTCAGTGTCCACTCAGGCGGCGGCGGGCGAATGCAGCCGGATATGTTTCAGAGAGCGCTCGAGGCGGGGAGCGAGTTCGTTCAGTTCGCGGGCGTGCTCGTCGGAGAGGCGGCCCAGGACCTGCCTGCCCCGGTGGGTGATATGCAGCAGCGCGCGCCGTTTGTCGCCGGGATCGTTCCGGCGCGTCAGCAACCCCTCCCGCACCGACCTGTCCACAAGCTCGACTGCGCTGTTGTGCCGTAACCCCAGCCGCTCGGCGGCGTAGGCAATGGTTACCGCCGTGCCTCCCGGCGCGCCCGCCACCTGGAGCAGAAGCTGGTGCTGCTGGGGATGCAGCCCGGCGTTCTGAGCCGCGGATTCGCTGAAGATCAAAAACCGCCGCAACTCGTAGCGGAATTCAGCCAGGGTCGTTAGAAATGGGTCAGGCGCGGAGGCAGAGACGGACGCGTTCATAGTTATATCGTGACACGATATATGTTGAAAAGCAAGCCCCAGCAAGAAGGCTGACATCCTGAGGACCCGAACGCAGAGAAGGGGACGAAGGACCTGCTTTTGGTTGAGAGCCAACCCGCTGAGAAAGATCTATTCCCCGGCCCCCGTCTTCGCCGCCGCCTCCACCAGCTTCCGCATATCCGGCAGAAACACGAACCGCACCAGGCCCGAGGGCTTTTCCGCATCCGCGATCACCACCATCTGCCCTTCCTGCCACCCCGCGGCAGGTTGTGCATGCACGTCGATGTAGGCAAGCGCCTCCAGCCCCACGCGGGCCAGATTCCCAAGCTGTTGCGCCCTCGCCTCAACATCCGACAGGCGGACCGACCGGTGCGCCCACGCCTCCAGAAGCGGGGCGGCCTGCTCCCATTGCGTGAACCGTCGCCGCAGGGCCATGTCCGCCGCTGCTCGCCCGGCAGGTTCTTTCGCTTCCACCACCGCATCTATTTCCCGCGCTATGGCCTGCCGCGACGGCGGATCGGCCACCACCGCATCCACCAGCCGGTCGAGCGCCGTCAGCCCGTCGGTTTTCTGTCCCTGGTAGCGCTCGTGAAAGCTCACCGGTTCCACCACCGACGCCATCACGTCCAGCGGCTCGGGATCGAGCGCCCCCATCAGGTTCCGCCGCAGCTTCTGCGGTCCCGAGATATGCGTCAGCCCCACGTCCTCCAGTTCCAGCGATACCACCCGCAGACGCCGGTACATTTCGGGGACATCGCGCACCGACTGGGTCGACCAGAAGCGCTCCGCGATCGCCAGCGTGCGCGGCCATACGCGCGAGTCCACCGTTTCGGGATTGAGTTGCTCCGCCCACATGCACACTTCACCGCCCAGGATCAGTTGCTGCTGTTCCGGCGTCAGTTGGGTGTCGGCCGGAATCGGATCGGCCAGGTACATCATCTCCGCCGTTTTCTGCGCGTCCAGATAGTAGGGCGCCGACAGAATGCCCTTGTAGCCCTTGGTTGCGCCGTCGGCCAGCGACGCGTCCCCGCGCCAGCTCTGGATCATGATGTCCTTGGGCAGCGCCGGGTTCAGGATCTCGTCCCAGCCCACCATCTTCTTGTGGTGCTTGGTCAGGATCGGCAGCAGCCGCTGGTTGAAGTAGGCTTGCAGCTCCGCCGGCGTTTTGAACCCTTTCTTCCGCATGAACTCCGCGATGCGCGGATTCTCCAGCCATCCCTGGCCCTTCGTCTCGTCGCCCCCGATGTGGAAGTACTCGTCCGGAAAAATCTCCGCCATCTCCCCCACAAATGCATCGATAAACTTGTAGGTTTTCTCGTTGCTGGGGTCCAGTTCTGCGCGCGGAATGCCGAACACCTTCGGCAATTCCTTGATGTCCTCGCCCGCCCCATACTCCGGATAGGCGAGAATCCAGCTCGAAGTGTGCCCCGGCATGTCGAATTCGGGAACCACGCGAATGCCACGCGCCCGCGCGTAGGCCACCACGTCCCGCATCTGCTCCTGCGTGTAGAACTGGCCCGACGACGCCACCTCCGTGAACCTGGGAAATTTCTTGCTCTCCGCGCGGAACCCCTGGTCATCGCTGAGGTGCCAGTGAAAGACATTCAGCTTGGAGACCGCCATGCCATCCAGCGTGCGCTCGATCTCCGCCACCGGCTCAAAGTGCCGGCTCACGTCGATCATGAATCCGCGCCATCGAAATCGCGGCGCATCGTCAAGGCCGATCTCCGGCACGCTGCAGGTGCCGTTTTGCAAACGGACCAGTTGCAGGAACGTCTCCATCCCATGCATTGCGCCCACGTCGGTGGCAGCGGATAGAGTCGCCTGCGAAGGCGTAACCTGCAACTGGTAGCTCTCGTCTTCGTCCACGCCCTGGACCGCCCCTCCCGGTCCGGCCACCCTCAGCGTGAGCACAAACGAAGTCGCATCGCGTGAGGTGTATTGTGAGCGCCGGATTTCACCGCACTGCCGGTCGAGTCGGTAGAGAAAGCGATCCAGCGCCGCATCCAGCCGCGCATCATGCGCTCCCGTGAATCCCGCGTCGAAATGCGCACCCAGGTCCAGGCTGCCCGTGCCCTTGCTGATGGATCGCGGCAGCGGCAACAGGTTAAGGCTGGCTGCGCCGCTCTCCTCGCCCCACCCAAGGCTCGCCCCGCCCATTCCGAGCAAGAACGCACACACGCAAAAAGAAAAAACGGCATTGTGTAGAAGTCGTGATTCAAACGTTTTAATATGCATCTCCAATCCTCAGCCCAAACGATTGCTCTCCATACTAAAAAGAAAACGAAAGCTCCGTGCCCCATCCTCGCGATTTCTTTCCGTCGCGAGGGGGATGGCAACAAGCCGGACCTGCCGCGTCACGCCAGTAGTGTTAACAGGCCCTAAATCGAGAGGCTCATCATCCGATTCAGCCGCTGAACAAACGCGGACGGCTCTTCCAGCGGAACTCCTTCCATCAGCAGGGCCTGGTCCAGCAGCAGCCACGCCGCGTCCTTGGTCACCTCGTCATCCCCCCGCGCCAGCAACTTCTTCACAATCTCGTGGTCCGGATTGATCTCCAGCGTAGGCTTCAACACGGGTATGTCCTTCTGGCCCATGGCGCGCATCAACTGCTGCATGCGCATGGTCGGCTCTTCCTCGTCGCTTACGATGCACGACGGGCTGTCGGCCAGCCGCACCGACGCGCGCACGTCCTTCACCCGGTCGCCCAGGGCCGCCTTCAGTTTTTCCAGCAGCGGCTTCAGCTCTTCCGCCTTGTCCGGCTCCGATTCGTCTTTCAGGTCATCGCTCGTCGATGCCTTGTTGACAGACTTGAGATCAATGTCGCTGTATTTGTCCACGCCGGCGAACACGATCTCATCCACCTCGTCATCGAAGATCAACACCTCGATGTCCCTCTTCCGGTAAATCTCCAGCAAAGGCGAAGTGCGCAGCAGCGACTCATTGCCGCCGGTGATGTAATAGATCGCCTTCTGGCCTTCTTTCATGCGCGCCTTGACTTCGGCCAGGCTGGTGAGCCCATCGGCTTTTGTCGACTTCACCCGGATCAGGTCCAACAGCGTTTCGCGATTCACGAAGTCCGAGTACAAGCCCTCTTTGAGAGGGCGGTTGTACTCACTGATAAATTTCTGGTACTCCTCCGGCTGCTTCTCGGCAATGGTCTTCAGCTCCGACAGAATCTTCTTCACGCTCGCTGTCCGGATGCTCGTCACTACCTTGTTCTGCTGCAGGATTTCGCGGCTCACATTGAGCGCAAGGTCCTCGGTGTCGATGATGCCGCGAATGAAGCGCAGATACTGGGGCAGAAACTCCTTCGAGTCATCCATGATGAAGACCCGCTTCACATAGAGCTTCACACCGCCTTTGTACTCGGCGTGGTAAAGATCCAGCGGCGCCTTCGAAGGCACATAAAAGAGTGTCGTGTATTCCAGGTTGCCCTCGGCCTTGGTGTGGAACCAGAACAGGGGATCGTCCCATCCGCCGGCGATGGACTTGTACAGCTCCTTGTAGTCCTCGTCCTTCAGTTCGCTCTTCGGCCTGCGCCACAGCGCGCTGGCCGCGTTTACCTGTTCGGTCACGCGCTTCTTCTGCGACTTCTTTTCCGTCTCGTCCCACTCGCTTTTCTCATATGTCAGGAAGATCGGGAACGCGATATGGTTCGAGTACTTCTTCACGATCTCCTGCAGCCGCCAGCCGTTCGCATACTGCTTGCCCTCGTCGTTGAAGTGCAGCAGCACCGTCGTTCCCGGCAACTCGCGCTCCGCGGGTTCAATTTCGAATCCCGTCTTGCCGTCGCTGGTCCAGCGCCACGCCCGGGCTTCGCTGGCCTTGCGCGACACCACCTCTACGCGATCCGCCACCATGAACGCGCTGTAGAAGCCCACGCCGAACTGGCCGATAAGATTCGAGTCTTTCTTCGCATCCCCGGACAGTTGCAAAACGAAGTTCTTGGTTCCCGAGCGAGCGATGGTCCCCAGGTTTGAAACCAGCTCCTCCTCGTTCATCCCGATTCCCGTATCCGCAACCGTCAGAGTGTTTTTCTCCTCGTCCAGTTCCAGGTCGATCCGCGGAGAAAAGGCGACTCCCTTGTACGCGTCGTCCACCAGCGTCAGGTGGCGCAGCTTGTCGAGCGCATCGGACGCATTGGAGATCAGCTCGCGCAGAAAGATCTCGGGATGGGAATAGAGCGAATGAACGATCAGGTGCAGCAGTTGATTGACTTCGGTCTGGAATTCACGTTTGGACATAATTGTTGGTCACCGAATATCAATATAAAGCCTCGCTTTCCGCCCGCTCCTCGTTTCCGGTAATTCGCAGAAATTCGGCGATGGTTACGTTACCACTGCCGGCAAGTTGCGATAAGCTGATGCGGGGGTATGTCGATGGTGTCTCGAATCCGCGGGCGCAGCCAGTGCCTGGTCCTGGCCTTGCTCCTGGCTCTTTCGGCAGGCAGCCGGCTCGCTCCCGCACAGGATTTCAACCCCGCTCTTCCGCTGGTTCACACCGAAAACGGCCCCAACTCCGAGGCCGCGCAGAAAGCGCACTATGTCGTGGTCGTTTCTCTCGACGGATTTCGCTGGGACTATGCCCGCCGCGATGGCGCCGCGCACCTGCTCGCCCTCGGCAAGGCCGGGGTCTGGGCACCCGAAGGCATGCTGCCCAGCTATCCCTCGTTGACGTTCCCCAATCACTTCACCATCGTCACCGGCCTTTATCCCGAGCACCACGGGCTGGTCGCAAACAGCTTTTACGATGAAAGCAAGCAGGCCCGCTACGGGATCAGCGACGCCCGGGCGGTTACGGACGGAACCTGGTACAGCGGTGTCCCACTCTGGAGCCTGGCGGAGAGCCAGGGCATGCGCACCGCCTGCCTGTTCTGGCCCGGCTCGGAAGCCGACATCGCCGGGCATCGGCCCACCTGGTATGCCCGCTTCGATTCCAAAACCGAGGCCACTGACCCCGTTCTCCAGGGTCGCCTGGATGACCTCCGCGCCCTGCTCCGCCTGCCTGACGCCGCCCGCCCCCACTTCATCACCATCTATTACGACCAGCCCGACCACTCCGGCCACGAGTTCGGTCCCGACGCCCCCCAGACCAAAACCGCCGTCCTCAAGGTCGACGCCCTGGTAGGCAAACTCAAGGCGGCTCTCGATTCCACCCGTCTCCCTATTGACCTCGTGGTCCTCAGCGACCACGGAATGGTCAAAGAGGAAGGCCCGTGGATCACGCTGGACAAATTCGCCGACCTCGCCGCGTTCGAGACCGCCGGCCCCCTCCTCTATGCCAAGACTGAGGAAGACCGGGTCCGCGTCTACAATGAACTCAAGAAAGCCTCTTCCCAGTTTGTGGCGTATCGCCGTAAGGATGTCCCTGCCGGACTCAATTACAACCAGAATCCCCGCGCCGGCGATCCCGTGATTGTCGCTACCGGCCCGTACCCCATTCGCGCTCACGAGCCACCGGCGGACAAGCCTGACCAGCCGCCCAGTCCGGGGATGCACGGCTTTGATCCCCGCAAGGTCCCGCAGATGAAGGCCGCATTCTTCGCCGCCGGACCCGATATCGTGCCCGGCAAAACGGTGGCGCCGTTTGAAAATGTAAATTTATATCCCTGGATGGCCCATCTCCTTGGTCTTACCCCGCCCAAGTCTGACGGCAACCTGAACATATTGGCAGGAACGCTGCGCGACGGCGGAAACGCCCCTGAGGCTCAGCAGCACACACAGCAGGAGCAACAATGACCGCCGTGGTACTGGGAATCGATGGAGGTGGTACCCGCACGCGTGCATCGATTGTGAATGGCGCAGATGTTCTGGGTTTTGCGGAGAATGGGTCCATCAAGCGCCTGCGCGTGGGCGCCCAGGCCGCCGAAGAGAATCTGCGTGAGTTACTGGGCGAGGTCTTCACCCAGGCTGGCGTGAATGCCGTCCGCGCCGCCTCCGCCGGCGTCGCCAGTTCCACCATGCCCGGCGTCCAGGAATGGATCACCGCCGTCTTTCACGACTTCAACGTGGAGCGCTCCGAAATCGTCGGTGACGAAGTAATCGCGCTCGATGCGGCTTTTCATGGCGGCCCCGGCATCCTCCAGATTGCCGGCACCGGAACCAACTGCATTGGCCGCGCTCCCGATGGCGGCCGCGAAACCGCGGGCGGCTGGAGTTCGCGCCTGGGGGATGAGGGCTCCGGCTACTGGATTGGCCTCCACGCCGTGCGCCGCGCCCTGCGAGCCTACGATCGCGGCGAGCCCACCAGGATTCTCGACGTGGTCGGCTGCGCCTGGGGCACGGCGACACTGGACGAACTGGTCAACATTGGCGACAGCACCCCGGGGCCGGACTTCGCCGCTCTCGCGCCCGAGGTCGATCGTCTCGCCGAAGAGGGAGATGCCGTCGCCCTCGGCGTGCTGCAGCAGGCGGCCGCGGACCTGGTCGACTCCGTCCTCCTGGTCCGATCCAAGCTTCGCCGCAAACGTAACGTCAGCGAAGAAGTCCCCCTGGCGTGGATCGGCAGCGTCATCGGCAAATCGCGCCTGGTACGCGAAGCCTTCTTCTCCGGCCTTCAGCAAGCCGCGCCCGCCATGCCCATTTTGTCCAACGAAGTGGCCGGCATCGAAGGCGCCCTCTGGCGCGCCCAACGCCTCGCCGCAACCTCAGGCTGATCGGGAATACTTCTAATGATGCTGTCATCCTGAGGACCCTGAACGCAGAGAAGGGACGAAGGACCTGCTTTTCTTTCGTCATCATTTCAGGATGGGCGTCATCATCTCAGGTATGAGCGCCCCGGGCTTCCCGAAAAAAGACCGCCTACGCCGCCACTCCTCCCACCACGGCCGCCAGCAGACTTCCCCTCGAATCCACCGCCACAAAATCCGCCAGCCCGCCCAACGTCAAACTTCCCCGATCCCCAAACCCCGTCATGGCCGCCGGATTTGCCGTCATGAGCCGCAATCCCTGCTGTACGGATGCCCCCGTAAACTCCACGAAGTTCCTCAGCGCCTTGTCCAATGTCAACACGCTCCCGGCCAGCGCGTCGCCGATCATGGCTCTCCCGTTCGCCACCCGTACCGGAAAATCGCCCAACTGGTATTCCCCATCGGGCATCCCCGTCGCGCTCATCGCGTCCGTCACCAGGATCGCTCTCTCCGGCCCCTTCGCCCGCCACCACAGCCGCACCAGTTCGGGCATGTTGTGTATCCCGTCGCAGATTAGCTCTGCATAAAGCTCATCGGTGGTCAGCACGGTTTCGAGAATCCCCGGGTTCTTGTGATCCAGGACCCGCATGGCGTTGTAGGTGTGCGTCGCGCTGGTCGCACCCGCGTCGATGGCACGCTGGGTCTCGCACGCATTCGCATCGGAATGCCCAAGAGAAATCCGGACGCCGCGCGAAGTCGCGTGCGCCGCCAGTTCAACCGCTCCCGGCAATTCCGGAGCCAGGGTCATCAACCGCACATTTCCTTCCGCCGCCTCGTACATCCGATCGAACAGCCCGATATCCGGCGCCAGCAGCCGGTTAGCCGGATGCGCGCCGCGCTTGCCGTGCGAAAGGAATGGGCCCTCCAGGTGAATCCCGACCGCCTTCGCTTCGCTCTCCACGGGCGCCTGCGCAATGATTCTGGCCAGGCCTTCGAGCGACTTCAGGGTGACGTCCACCGGCGCCGACACGGTAGTGGCCAGGAAGGCTCCCGTTCCCCGCGCTGCCAAAAATCTCCCTACGCAACTCAGCCCCTCCGGCGTTGCTTCCATCACGTCGTGCCCCGCCGCGCCGTGTATGTGCACATCGAAGAACGCCGGCGCCAGGATGCCGTCTGGAAAATTCCGGATATTCGCGCCGGGAGGCAGTTCCGCTGCTGTCCGTGTCGAGATGGCGGCGATCCGGCCGTCTTCCACCACCATCATCGGGTCATCGAGCAGGTGTGCCCCGTCCCACAGATGTGCTGCCGTATACACCATTCGCATAAGCGGCATTATTGCAGGCGAACACAAACTTCCGTATAGACCATTCGCATAAGCGGCATTATTGCGGTCGAAGAGAAACTTCCGTGCCCCATCCTCGCGGCTTTTCATTGTCGCGAGGGTGGGAGACCACCACAGTTGGTGTACCCGTCTCATTCATCGCGGGTGCGAGAATTTCGTGTCCGACTTAACCACTCACCCCTCCCTCTTTCCACTCTCCTTAACGCACGGCGCACCCCTCATTTGCTACGGTTGATGGGTATGAAAACTCGGGCTGTCCTGGCGTCTGCTTTGTCTCTTCCGTTTTCGGCTCTGGCGTTAGCTCAAACTATCGATCTGCCCACCAGCAAACAGCTGATGGATGAGGTTCCCGGCCGGCCCCAGCGCCTCAATAGCCTGCCGCTATCGATGGCCGTGTCTCCCGACAAACGCTACGTGGTCACCGTGAATGCCGGGTACGGTACCTTCGAGTCGCAATACGACCAATCCCTTGCCGTGCTCGATACCCAGGCCGGCACCGTAGCCGATTTTCCTGATGCTCGCACCGAGGCGCGGACGGCCAAGCAGACCCTCTACTCCGGCCTCGCCTTCAGCCTCGACGGCACCCATCTCTACGCCAGCCTGGGCTCCCTCACCGATCCCACCGGGGAAACGGAAGGCGACACCGGCAACGGCATCATCGTGTACAAGTTCGACGCGGGCAAAGTCACCCCCGAACGATTCATCAAGCTGCCTCTGCAGAAACTCGAGGCAGGTCACAAGACGCGTCTGATCGAGGGCCGCGACGGCGACCAGGCCATTCCATTTCCTGCCGCTATTGCCGTCGTGAATCAATCCGGCGCCGAACGGCTGCTTATCGCCGGGAATCTTTCCGACAGCGTTCTCCTCGTCGAGCCCTCCACTGGCGAAATCGTCAATACTTTCGACCTGTCCGAGAGCGGCGCTGTTCCCGGCACGTACCCGGTCGCGCTTGCGGTTGCGCCCAACGGCGAGCGCGCCTATGTCGCTCTCTGGAACGCATCGGAGATCGTGGAACTCGACTTGGCCAAAGGAACGGTGGCCCGCCGCCTTACGTTGCTCAAGCCCTCCAGTTCCGTCGCCCCCGGCACCCATCCCTGTGCCTTCGAGTTTTCCCCCGACCACAAGGTTTTATACGTGGCCCTCGCCAACCGCGATGCGGTCGCCGCGGTGAGCATCGCCGCCGGCCAGTTTCTCGTGAAGGGCTACTTCGATACCCGGCTGCCCGGCCAGAGCTACTTCGGCGCGGAGCCCGTTGCCCTGGCCGTCAACGCCTCCGGCTCGCGTCTCTACGTGGCAAATATGGCCAGCGACGCGGTAGCCGTCATCGACACCGCAACGCTCGATCGCAAAACCGCCAAGCACGGCTTTGCCGAGCCCGCCGGATTTATCCCCACCGAGTGGATGCCCATCTCCATGGCCTTCTCCGGCGGCAAGCTGTACCTCGCCACCGACAAGGGCCGCGGCACCGGCCCCAACAACATGCCCCAGGCCCGGACCGAGGCCATGAAGGCCAAAAATCAACATTCCGAGCACACCTACATCGCCACCCTCCTGCACGGCTCCCTGGCGACCATCGACGAGGCCACCATTGACAAGAACCTTCGCCAATGGACCCAGACGGTGCTCGCGTCGAATCGCATGAAGGCGGCCGCCGAGAAGATCACCTTCGCGGGCGGGGCGCACGACCGCATCCGGCACGTCATCTATATCATTAAGGAAAACCGCACCTACGATCAGGTCTTCGGCGATCTAAAGAACGACGGGAAACGCGTGGGCAACGGCGATGACAGCCTCACCATGTTCGGCGCGGACGTCACCCCCAACCTGCACAAACTCGCGCTCCAGTTCGGCGTGCTCGACAACTTCTACGACTCCGGCGAAGTCTCCGGCGACGGCCACGTCTGGTCCAATGCGGCCATCGGTACTGACTACCTCGAGAAGAACTGGCAGATCGCCTATCGCGGCAACCAGCGCTTTTACGATTTCGAAGGGGCGGTCGCCGACGGCTACCCGCTTCTGCAAAAGATTCCCGACGTGAACGAGCCGGCCAGCGGATACTTTTGGGGCGATCTGGCTTCCCACGCCAAAACCTACTACCACTTCGGCGAATACATCTCTTCCATCTTCTGCACCGAGAAAACTCTGGAACACATGCCCACCAACCCACAGGAGGGCCCGATGCTGGAGGGCCGCGCCTGCGACCGCAAGGAAGTTGCGCCTGGCGAAACCCTTCCCGACCAGTGGGGTGGGGGAGTGAACAAGTGGCCCTGGGCCATTCCGCTGATTGCCGCCAACACCGCCACCAAGCCCGAGCTCGTGGGCCACTTCGCCACGGAAGCGCCCGACTTCAACCTTCGCGTCCCCGACCAGATCCGCGTGGAAGTCTTCCTTCGCCATCTCAAGCAATGGGTGGATGACAAGCAGCAGGGCAAAGACACCATGCCCAATTACGTCATGCTGCGCCTGCCCAATGATCACACCGAGGGCACGCGTCCCGGAGGACCTACGCCCAAAGCCTCGGTCGCCGATAACGACCTTGCCGTCGGCCGCGCTGTCGATGCCATCTCCCACTCGCCCTTCTGGGATGACACTGCGTTCTTCGTCCTCGAAGACGATGCGCAGGCCGGCGCCGACCACGTCGATGCGCATCGCAGCATTGCTCTGGTTGTCAGTAAGTACTCTCCGCGGTCCAAAAACGGCGGCCCCTACGTCGACAGCCGCTTCTACACCACGGTCAGCGTGCTGCGCACCATGGAGACGCTCCTCGGCCTGCCCCCGATGAACAACAACGACGCACTTAGTTCCATGATCTCGACGCTGTTCACCGGCCCCGGCGACCAGCCCGCCTACTCCGCCGACTACGCTAATCGCGACAACAATCTCATCTACACCGCCAACAAGAAGACCGCGCCCGGCGCCGAAGACAGCATGAAAATGGATTTCCGCCATGCCGACCGCGCCGACACGCAGAAGCTCAACGTCATCCTCTGGAAAGACGTCAAAGGCAACGCTCCCATGCCTCCCATGCTGAAAGTCCGCCTCAAGAAAACCACTAAGGATGATGACGATTAGAGCCTGTTAACACTACTGGGACGATGGCGAGGGGCGCCGGTCTTTTCGAGTTCCAGGAGCGAGGAGTGACGCATACCGGTGTCTGTTAACGACGAGCGACAACGAAATGGGGAAAACTGGCCCCGTCCCTTCGGGTTGCGGCGCAAATCCGGGGTCCCCGGCGACAAGTCTTCGTCGCTGGGGTGGAAATCCGGGGTCCCCGGCGACAGGTCTTCGTCGCTGTGGTGGAAATCGGGCCATACTTCGTTGTCGTCCTGGGCGGTGGGTCCGCCACAGCCGTCGACCTCCGCCTCGTCTGGCCCGATTTTCGCTCGCAACGCTGTTCACCCCAGTAGTGTTAACAGGCCCTAGGCAGAGGGGAAATGATTCGGTCCCGCACCGTCAGATGCAAGCTAAGAGCTAGCGGCTAAAAGCCAGGGTTTGAAAGAGCGCCGGGCGACTCAATTTACACTCATTCCATGATTCGGCGCATCGGCGTGCACCTGGGGACGGCGGGCGGGGTGTCGAACGCCGTCGTGCGCGCACGCGAAATCGGCGCCAACACCCTCCAGATCTTTTCTTCCAGCCCGCGCATGTGGCGCCCCGCCGTCATCGACCCCATCCAGGCCGCGCGCCTGCGTGAACTCCGCGCCAAGCACGACATCACGCCCCTCGCCATCCACACCAGCTACCTGCTCAACGTGTGCAGCCAGACCTGGGATGTGCGGGAGAAGAGCATTGTCGGGCTGCGCGGGGAAATCCAGCGCGGACTCGCGCTCGGAGCCGATTACCTCATCCTCCATCCCGGGTCCTGGAAAGGCCTCAGCCGCCACGAGGGCCTCCGCCTCGCCGCCGAATCCATTGAGCGCGCCATGGAAGGCATTCCCTGGCAGAGCACCGGTTTCACCCTCCTCATCGAGAACACCGCCGGCTCCGAATGTTCCCTGGGCGGCAGCTTCGACCAGGTCGCCGAACTGGTGTGGCTGCTGCGCGCGCACGCGCCGGTCGCCGTCTGTCTCGACACCTGCCACACCCACGTGGCCGGTTATAACCTCGTTACTGCCGAAGGCTACGAGGACACCATGATCCAGATCGAGGCCACCGTCGGCTTCGACGCCGTGCGCCTGTGGCACTGCAATGACGCCAAGGCCCCGCGCGGCTCCAAACTCGACCGCCACCAGCACATCGGGAAGGGAACCATCGGCAAGGAAGCCTTCCGCCGCCTCCTCAACGACGAGCGCTTCGCCCATTGCGCCTTCATCGCCGAAACCCCGGTGGACGAGGACGGCGACGAAGC
>DASXXV010000111.1:0-33516 GCA_036502905.1 Occallatibacter sp.
GTTCACTGAGCTCGGCTGCAGCGCGTGCCACGGCGATGATGGGGTGGGCACGGCGCTGGCTCCTAGTCTCGTGGGCATCACTACGAAGCTGCCGAAAGATCGGCTGGCGGCTCTTCTGCACAACCCCAGTGCGAAGATGAAGGCGGGAGGCATGCCCAACGTCGATGCTCCGCCCGCGGAGATGGATGCGCTGATTGCCTATCTCGGCTCTCTAGGGCCTGTTAACATTACCCGGACGATGGCGACGGGCGCCGGTTTTTTTCGAGTTCTAGGAGCGAGGAGTGACGCATACCGGGTGTCTGTTAACGACGAGCGACAACGAAATCGGGAAAACCGGCTCCGTCCCTTGGGGTTGCGGTGAAAATCCGGGGTCCCCGGCGACAGGTCTTCGTCGCTGGGGTGGAAATCGGGTCATACTTCATTCTCGCCCTCAACAGTGGACCCACCACAGCCCTCGCGCTCGGCTTCGTCTCACCCGATTTTCTCTCGCAACGCCATCCGCCCTGGTAGGGTTAACAGGCCCTAGGTAAGGAGGCGTCCGGTACCAGGTCCGCGAACAATACAACTCCGTCCCCGGCGACAACCTCCGGAGAGAAATCCGCTCTGGCAAAAACATCCAAGCCCAGCAGCGCCCCCGCGAAGAAGGGAAATTCCTGAAGCGCCAAGCAGGCCAAAATCTTCTGAGCCGGCCACCTTCAATTGTTCTCCGCTGATTCCCGTTTCGAAGCTCAGTACATCCAGCTGCACTCGCTGGTGAAGTCGCCCGGCTTGGAGCGGCGCCAGGTCCCGCCGGTCTTCTCCACCTCGAAAATGCCGCCATTGCCGCAGTAATGCCCGCACATCTTCACCACCGACACCAGCGCGTGCTCGTGCGTACGATCAAAACCCGGCACCGCGAGATAACGCAGGTGCCGGATCTGCTTGTACGGTTGGCAGCGGGCCGCATCCTGCGCGTGACTCTGCAGGCAATTCTGGGCATCGGATGCTTCACTGCGCGACAGGAGCCGGTATCCCTGGGGGATGCTGAATTTCTGTTCCCAGCGATGAGTCTGCTGGTTGGCGGCCTCGAAGGCGCTGGTCAATTCCCGTTCCTGCGGTGTAGAAGGTCGCAGGCAGCTTCCGTTCACTTGCGGAATGTCGGTTACGGAATCGTTCGAAAAGACCAGCGGTTCATCGGCGGCCTCGTGGTAAAGAGCGGAGTACACCTCGTAGGCCTCGGCCGGGGCGGTTCCGCCTCCAGGCAGGTTAAGCGGACTGGTCATCGCACGATCCGGAATCGCGGCCGGCGGCGTCCGGTGGCGCAGCCAGGGAATGCGCGTCCAGATAAGCGCGATGACTGCGACGCCTACAATCGCACCCGCCCAAATTCGCCACGAGAGCTGCATCAATATCTCCGACCCGCTCTCGCCATCTTAGCGGCTTGATGCGCGTCTCGGGGCCCTCTTTCGGCGCAACGATGGGAACCACCAACCTCCGCGTACTCCTGTTTCGTCTTTTCGCGGGCCGGAAAGCCCGGTGGGGAACGGAAAAGAAACCGGGTGCGAAGACCTCGATTTTGAAAGCCGGCAGAACGCCCTTCGAACTCCGCCGCCTTCCCCATCACACCGGAGTTTTTTATGCGCCTTCGTCTATATGTCGGCTCGGCGGCTATACTTTCCGGGGTCAAAAATTGACTCTTGCAGTGGACCTCTATCATTCCGGCTTTATGCAGTCACAACAGGAGAATTGAATGATCTTCGATGGAAGTAGGGCACGCATGGCACGTATGGCACCCATGGCACGCATGGCATTACGATTGACCGCGGGAACGATGGCGCTGGTATTGGCGATCACGGTAGCCGCCTGCAAAAAAGAGCCGAACTTCACAGGAAAATGGGCCGCAACCGGCAAGACCCTGGAAAACGGAGAACAGGACAGGAGCATCGTCGATCTCAAGCAGGACGGAAATCAACTCACGGGTACGGCGCGCGACCTCGGCGGCAAGAGCGACCTCAAGGGCACCGCGCAGGGCAGCCACCTCGAGTTATTCCAGGTAGACTCGGACAGCAAGAAGCCGTTCATCGTGGGCGACTTTACGAACGGAACGATCGTGGGCAAAAGGGACGACCAGGATTTCACCGCCAGGCCCGCAACTGCTGCGGACGAGTTTCCCACACCGCAATACATCGAGCCTCCCGCGCTGCATCCCGTGCCGTATAACGGACTCGCCAAGACACCGCCCATGGGTTGGAACAGTTGGAACCTGTTCGCCGAAAAAGTGGATGACCAGACGGTGCGCACGATGGCTGACGCGATGGTGGCCAGTGGCATGAAGGACGCCGGCTACATCTACGTGAATATCGATGACACCTGGGAAGGCGTGCGCGATAGCAACGGCGTGCTGGGAACCAATCACAAGTTTCCCGACATGAAGGCGCTCGCCGATTACGTTCACTCCAAAGGATTGAAGATCGGCATTTATTCCTCGCCGGGCGAGCGCACCTGCGGCCACTATCCCGCCAGCTATGGGCATGAAGAGCAGGACGCGAAGATGTTCGCGGCCTGGGGCATCGATTATCTGAAGTACGACTGGTGCAGTGCCAGCTTGATCTACAAGAACGACAAACTGCAGCCGGTGTACCAGAAGATGGGCCAGGCGTTGCACGACACTGGCCGACCCATCATGTACAGCCTGTGCGAATACGGCATGGGGGACGTGCAGAAGTGGGGTGCCGAAGTGGGCGGCAACCTGTGGCGCACCACCGGCGACATCAATGACTCATGGGACAGCATGATGGATAACATCCACAAGCAAGCGCCGACCGCGCCCTATGCCGGCCCGGGCCACTGGAACGATCCCGACATGCTGGAGGTCGGCAACGGCCACATGAGCGACGATGAGTACCGCACGCACATGAGCCTGTGGGCGCTCACCGCCGCTCCGCTGCTGGCGGGCAACGATGTCCGCAAGATGTCCGATACCACCAAATCGATCCTGCTGAACAAGGACGTGATTGCAGTGGACCAGGACGCGCTGGGCAAGCAGGCATCACCGGTGAAGAACGGCAACCTCGAGACCTGGGTCAAGCCGCTGAAGGACGGTGGCGTTGCCGTCGGTGTGGTGAATCTCGACAGTGCTCCGGCCAATGTGACGGTTAAGGCTAGTGACCTCGGACTGAAGGGCACGGTGCACTCCGCTCGCGACTTGTGGGCGCACAAAGACGTCAAGTTCGCGAACGGCGAATACTCGGCATCCGTGCCCGCGCACGGGGTTCTGATGCTCCGCGTCTCCGCCCGCTGAAACTAGTGGCCTCTCGCGGTGAATACGTTACTGCACGTGCAATGAAAACGATGGGTTGTCATCCTGACCCTGCCCATGAGCTTTGCGAGGGGGAAGGGGAAGGATCCGCAGTTGCACTCTCATGCTCTTGGGTGCCGCAAGGCGTCATGTTTGACTGCGGTTGCTTTCGACCAATGCTGGTAATGAATTCTCTGCAACAGGCCACTAGCGTCCCGATCCTCGCGCCTTTGCTGGCGCGAGGATGGGAGTTCCCTTTTTGATAGCTCCGGTTCGCCCCGCGCCGGATTGGCAGGTCTGCGGCTTCGGCAAATACTTTGCCTGTCATTTCTCAATGGATATATAGTTTCTGTCTTGATATCTTGCGTATTTTTCCCGCTCTCTGTCCATCAACGAGGTTACTCATGAGGTCTACGCCGAAGATTCATCTTGCCGCCTGCCTGGCGGCTATTCCGCTCGCTTTAACGGCCTGGATCGTCGGCACAGGGTTGAATGCGGGGCGGGCCGTTCACGCCGGCCAGAATGCGGAGTCTTCTAGCCGCACGCTGGAACTGGGGGCAGGGAAGGCGGGTCTCACCTACGCAGTCACGGTGAGCATCAAGGATCCCGCTCAACTTCACGGCACTGACGCCGTGCGCGTGACCATCAGCGATGCCCAGGGCGAGGTTGAATCGAAGTGGCTTCATGCGGCCGATCTCGATTTTTATCTCACGCTGCGTCCGCGGGCAGGGGGCGCGGTGCGGGTGAACCTGGCGCCGTCCGGCAGCCTTCCGGAGATCGCCGCGACCATGAAGCAAGTGGCGGAACCCGGCCCGGCGCCCGGCGCGCAGAAGCGAGGCGTGATCGCGGCCGCACCCAATAACACCTGGCAAGCTGCTCAGCCGTTCGAACTGGGACAGACCATTTATGGCGCCAACGACGAGCGCCCCTATGCTCCCTCGCGAAATGAGGACGGATACGCGGCGATGGTGAAGGGCTTCCAGTGGTTCCGGTTCACGTTTCGCGAGCACCAGCCGAAGCTGGTGTATTTTGCTCTCAATGTCACGGATCGCGACGTGCCCTACGACGTCGACATCTTTCAGCCGGGCAAGGACTCCGAAGGCAAGCCGGACGCGCTCCCCTTCACCGACGGCTCCTTCGTATACAAGGTGGAAGCCACGCAGAACTACCCGGGCCTGTACAGGTTCCGGACGCGCATCCTGCAGCCGGGCCAGGAATACTACGTGCGCGTAGCCGCCAATCATCCCGCCTGGCAGTTGCATACCTATACCTATGGAGTGCCGCCGTATCGCGACCCGCATGCAGCGGTGCGCGCGGGAATGGATTTCATGCTCAACATGGGCGACAGCTGGCTGTCGAACACGCCCCGCCGCGGCGCAGTTGCCTTGCGCACCACCATGCAGCACTCCGAGACGCAATTATGCATCGCCTGTCATCCCACGCAGTTCACCACCCGCGGATACCTGAAAGCCATCGAGAAGGGCTACGCGCCGACGCAGCGCGCCAGCCTCGAATTTCTCGCCGACCGCATTTACAACAATGCGCGTCCGCTCTACGGCGAACCAAACACCAACTGGGTGCGCATCATCTACACGGCGCGCACCGTCTCCAGCCGCCTGCCGCTCATCGCGCACGCCTTCGAGCAGTACGTGACCCACGATCCGCCACGCAAAAAATTCGACATCCCCTACGCGGAGTTCCTCAGGATTCACTACAAGGGCGTGAAAGAGCTTCCCGGAGATGAAGCGGACGGCTGCGAGCCGGACGTGAGCCCCTTCGAGATCGCCACCCAGAGCTGGCAGACCTTCGACCTCTCGTACCGGGAAACGCACGATGAGAAGTGGGTTGCCGAACGGGATCACGTGGAACAACTCGCCGTGCCCGCGGAGCCGAAGAACCTCATCGACCTCAGCTGGAAAATCATGTTCTTCTCCGAGATCAACCGCGAGAAGTATTCCGCCCAAATCGAGAAGCTCATCGCGAAGCTCTACGAGTATGAAACTCCGGAAGGGAGCTGGCCGTATCCATTCGACAAGAGCGCCAAGCCGGCGGACTTCATCTCCTACAACGCGGTGCTGGCGCTGGCCGAGGCAGGCCGCCGGCCGGAGACGGATGAGCATTTGGCCCTGGCGGTGAAGGCCATGCTGGCGGCGCAGCGGCCCGAAGGAAGCTGGGAAGGCGATCCCGTTTACCAGGGATTCAATACGCCGTTCCGCGCCACGCAGTTTGCGGTGATGGCTCTGTCGACGCTTTATCCGGGAAGCACAACGGCGAAGAACTGGGATGCCGGGTATCCAGCCCCGCCGGCAACGCTTGCCACCAACGATCTTCCGCTCCTGCTCGATCAGCTCGAGCAGTTCTGGGATCTGGCCTCCGAGTCGCAACTGAAGCAGATCCGGAGCATCCTCGCCACCGGCGATCAGCCGCTGGCGCGCGAGGCAGCGGCCCGCGCGCTGGGCCACATGGCCGATCCGGGCGCCGTGCAGGTCCTGATCAAAGGCCTTGGCGATCCCGACAAGATGGTGCAGACCGCATCGGCCTATGCGTTGCGCATGGTGCTGTCGCGACGCCAAGGTGCGGCTGCGGAGGGGAGCAGAGAACTCGCGGCGGCGTTGGGCTCCGCGGATGCGCGCACCCGCTGGGGCGCGGCCCGGGTGTTCAACCAGCACTTCCGCGGCCTCACCGATGATCCGCAACTGCTCACCGCGCTGCAACGCGATCTGAACGATCCGGTGCCCGCGGTGCGCTTTGAAGTAGCGGGAGGATTGTGGCGATGGTACTACTGGCAGGTGGATCAGCCCGAAGTACGGCGCGCCACCCTGGAAGCCTTGGCCACGCGATTGAATACCGAACAGGACCAGATGGTGCGGCGCGGAGTCGAGGAGAGCATCTACAACCTTCTGGACGAGAACACCGGCTATCTCTCCGCGTGGGTGCGCGCCAGCGCTACCGACGAAGACAAGGACCGCATCAACGCCGGGTACGAGGCGGTGGCGCACGACCAGGCGCAGGTGCTTGCCAAAGTTCTGCGCGAAGGTACGCCGCTGGGCCGCGAAGGCATTTTGAATGCCCTGTGGGATTTTCATATCCGCCATTACGCCCTGCCCACCCTCAAGGCCGACACCGTCTCCATCGGCCTTCCCGCGGTGCTCACGAAATATGTAGAAGGCGTGCCTGACTTGCATCGGCCCGGCTATGAATATTCGCCCTATCGCGAAGCGGTCGATTTCAAATACGACGTGCACAATGGCTTCTTCCAGACCCGCATCGGCAACGACAGCGATCTGATCCACTTTTTCAAGAGCTCCGGCCCGGAGCTGGAAGAGGCGCTTCTGGCCTGCCTGAAAGGTGCCGACGACACGATGAAGATGGAAGTGCTGAAAGCCGGCAGCACGTTGAGCGAAGCCGGCGATGCCCGGTTCACATTGGCGGCGCTCGATCTTTCTCAAGATGCGAATGCTGATGTGCGCCAGACGGTGCGCTATGTATATGAAGGCGGCCAAAGGGGAGTCCTCAACCTCGATTCGCCTTCCGCGCCGGATCCAAAGCTGGTAGACAAGGTAGTCGAGATCCTGAATCACGGGAATCCCGACAGCCAGGCGGTGGTGCTGCCCCTGCTGGCCGCGTTGCCGGAGAAGTCCTCATGGCAGCAGCAGGCCAGCGTGGAACAGGCGCTGCGATCGATGCTGCAGGTGAACCCGCGCCCCAGGAACTACGGCCAGGTCCTCGATGCCGCTTCTTCCTTTACTGCTCTCATGCGCGAACCGGAACTTCAGAAGCAGGTGCTCGCAGGACTGAATTCCTCCGACACCGACGTGTCGCGCGCCGCGGTGCGCATCTGCTTCGAGCACTTCCTCAAGGATCCGCAGTCTGCGGAAGCCGCGAAGACGGCATTCGCCAACCTCAACGACGCCGGGTTGCAGGTCTTCATGGAAGAGGCCGGAAACCCGCAATTCCTCAAGCGCCGCCTGGGCGTATCGGGCGGGGCCGTGTCGCAGGACCAGGATTATCTCAACCGTCACGCGGCCGTGCAGAAGATCAAGGAGCCGCTGGAGTATCCGCTCGTGGTGGATACCGTGATTGCCGCCCTGCTGGACTCCGACGCCAACGTCAGCGCGGCCGCCCTCGACACCCTTCGCAAGGTAAAAGGCGTGCAACAGCGCGCCGATTTCCGCTCGGCCCTGAATCATCTGGAAAACTCCACCAACCCTCGCCTCAAGCTCATCGCCACAAATGTGCTCAAGGGCAAAGATCTCAGCGAGGCTCTGCGCGACGTGAAGCCGGGCTCCATTCTGGACTTTCGCTATTTCGTGACCCGCATCGAGCCCATCCTGTCCACACCGGGCCGGGATGGAAAGGCCTGCGTGTTCTGCCACGCCAGCCACGTGATCTTCAAACTTGAGCCGCCCAATGCCGACGGCGTGTTCTCCGATCAGGACAGCGAACAGAACTACAAGTACGCCATGCGCGTCGTCAATATCGCCGAGCCGGAGAAGAGCCTCATCCTGGTCAAGCCGACGCGGCCCTTCGACAGCGCCGGCAACGTAGGCGATTACCTGGCCACGCACAATGGCGGCCAGCGCTGGCACGGGAACGAGTCGAGCGAGCAGTACCGCACCATCCTGGAGTGGATCCGGGGCGGCCGGTTGCAGGCCGCGAACTCGCCGAAGTAGATGCGGTGGGTGCCCCAGGTCTCGACTTTGAGACCTGGAGCTTCGATCTTCCCGGCCAGACTCCTGGCGGCCGATCGGTGCATGGAACGCCGCCGGCCCACAAAACGCCGGATCTTCCGCTGCTACAATCGAAGAGGCGCGTAACAGCCGTATTCCAGCCGTGAGCAAGCCGCACGATCGATGACTCTTCGTCTTTTTAATACTCTTTCCGGACAAGTGGACGAGCTCGTCCCCGCCAACGGCGAGGCGGTGCGAATGTATGCCTGCGGGCCCACGGTCTACGACTACGGCCACATCGGCAACTTCCGCACGTTTCTGCAGATCGACGTGTTGCGCCGGTTCCTGAAGCTTATGGGTGTGAAGGTCCGCCACGTAATGAACATCACCGACGTGGACGATAAGATTATTCGCAACTCCGCGGCGGCCGGAATTCCCATCAGCGAATACACGCCCAAGTACGTCGACGCGTTTTTCGAAGACTTGGAGGCATTGCGGGTGGAGCGGCCGGAGCAGATTGCTCGCGCCACCGAGCACATCCCGCAGATGGTAGCGCTGATCGAAAAGCTGGCGGCGGTGGGCGCAGCCTACAAAACCGAGGACGGCTCCTGGTACTTCCGCCTTTCCGCGTTTCCCGAGTACGGCAAGCTCAGCAAGAAAGACCTCTCCGGGATGGAAGACGGCGCGCGGGTGGACGTGGACGAATACGAGAAGGACTCGGCCCGCGACTTTGCTCTGTGGAAGGCCACCAGGCCGGGCGAAACATCCTGGGACACGCGCATTGGCCGCGGCCGTCCCGGCTGGCACATCGAGTGCTCGGCCATGGCCATGCAGTTTCTCGGCGACAGTTTCGATCTCCACGCGGGCGGGGAAGACCTCATGTTCCCGCATCACGAGAACGAAATCGCGCAGAGCGAAACCGCCACCCACAAGCCGTTCGCGCGCCACTGGATGCATGTGCGCTTCCTGCTGGTGGACGGCCGGAAGATGTCCAAGAGCGAAGGAAACTTCTACACTCTCCGCGACCTGCTGCTGAAGGGCTACAAGGCTTCGGCTATCCGGCTGGCCCTCATCTCCGTGCCCTACCGGCACCAGCTCAACTTCACCTTCGACAGCCTCAAGGAAGCCACTGCCGCCATCGATCGGCTGCGCACTTTTTACCAGCGCTTGAAATCGGGAGGCTTCCCGGCCGGGGAAAGCGAAGAGATTCAGCTGGCGGCCAGGAAGGCGCGTGTGGAGTATATGGAGGCGCTTGCAAACGACTTGAATACTGCCGATGCCCGCGCGCCAATCTTCGACCTGGTCCGCGTAAGCAACACCGCAATGGACCAGGGAAAGTTTTTCGCCGGGGATCGCGATGCAGTTCTGAGCGTGCTCGCCGACTTCGACGCGGTATTCGATGTCATCGAAGATCGAGACGATGAACCGACGCGTCGCGCCGTCGAGTGGGCGGAGAGATCCGGACGCGAAGCCGATGTGGCCCCCGAACTGCTCGCCCGCCAGGCTCTCACCGATGAAGCCATCGAGGCGCTGGTGGCCGAACGCACGCAAGCCAAGAGGCAGCGCAACTTCTCCCGCGCCGACCAGATCCGCAAAGAACTCGCCGAAAAGGGAATCATCATCGAGGACTCAAAAGACGGCGTGCGCTGGAAGCGAAAGTAGTTTCTCTCCACCCCGAAATTCCGTCTTGCCTTTCCCATCGCTTTTGGATAGCGTGAGTTGCTGAAACAGTGATCCCCGCCCGGGTGGGCTCCTGGACGGAAGCCCGTGCCGCCGGCGCATCCATGCCAAAGCCGGGCATCTGCGTCTTCTCGTTCTTGAGTTCCTTCTCCGTTCACCAGTGTGGAGATATTGGATGGCTCATTCAGTATTTCTTTCGATTGCCCTGTGGATTTGGGTGCTCTCCGCGGTGGGTGCCATGGTCCTGCTGATTTCCGCCTGGGTCTCGGAGGGGATCGAATCGGGGAGGGGAATGGCTGCCATGCTGGCCTTCCTTTTAGCCGCGTCAGGGCTCTTGTTCTGCTCGTTGGAATTGCTGGGATGGCCGCTGGTCGCGTCCTGGTCGTGGCGAATTCTTTCCGGCGGAGTGATGATCACTTCCCTGGTATTTTCAGCCCGCGTCCTGGTGCGCGGAAACTCCCCAGAGGCCGCAAGCTCGGAACCGGGATTCAGTGCGTATCGCCGCCACGCGGCTTTGGACAGCTTCCTGTTACACGCCGCCAGCGTTCTGGCGATCATCGTGTTTGCCTGTGCGATCTTTGCCACCACTCCGCAGCCGGGCGCCTCCGCGCCGGTTTCCTACACAGCCCGGGAAGCCGTAGCCCACAACCTCGAAGACTCACTGCTGCGCCTCGATTTCTGGCACGCCGCCACCCTCGGAGTTCTCGGCTGCGGCACCCTTCTTTTCGGACTCCTCTTCATCGGCGCACTGCAACGCCAGGGATTGTTGTGGTTCGAAAGCAATTCGGGAGGACTAGGTGGCGGCGTGGGTGGATGGCGCATGTCGTCGACCGTCGGCTACCTGGCGGCAACCGTCTTGTTCGGAGCGATGTTCGGGGCCCTGGTAGTCCGTGACGAGGCGGTCGTGAAGCCCCCGTCCCGCAGCGGGGATGCTCCCGCCGCTTCCGGATCCAAAGAGGCTCCTGCGCCCGTGCAGACTCCCAGGAATGACGCGGCGGGAGCCGCAAGCCCGGTGACTGCGAATCCGACGCCCTCCACCGGCGCCGCCAATTCGCCCACTGCCCAGCCCAATCCGGGCGCCGCCAAAACAGAAGCCCCGGCCAAGGTTGGCGGCCAGGGCGCACCCAAGCCGCCCGCAAAGGGGGCAGTCAATGCCGATCACAATCCTCGATAGGGCGGAACCGCTGGCCGTCGCATCGCGCCGCGGCGATCTGCCGATTCTGATCGGATCCGACGCCAAGCGAATCCTCGAACACGAACTAATGAGGTATTGCGAGCAGAAGGTCACCGGGCGTTCCTTTCTCATCTCCGGTCACCGCGGTGCGGGCAAAACTACCCTGGTGCACGGTGCGGTGCAGTGGGTGAAAGCGCTGGTGGACGAAGCCGAGAACAAGTTCGTGCTGAGCCGGGATGCATCCTTGGAAGGTCCGCCATTGCGGCCCCTGGTTGTCTCCCTGGTGGGCCCGAGCCTGTTGCCGCCGGTCGCCAAACCCATCGCTGCGGGGGAGGGCATTGCCGGAGACGGTGAGGAATCTTCTGAAGAGGAAAGCGAGTACAGCGGGAATCTCGAGACGGTGCTGATCCAGATCACCCTGGGACTCTACCGTGCTCTGGCCGACGAGTTCTCGCGCTGCTATCACGAGCAGGTGGCCCGGCGGCGAACGGATCCGACGCTCCCACCGTATGTCTTGACGCAGTTGCAGGAAGCCGCGGCGCAGTTCGAGCTGGATCTGGATCAGTATCCCGGCAGTGAGCGGTTGCGCGAGTACTGGCGTCAGGCGGGGGCCTTGGAAGACGGCATCCTGTTCCGGCCCGGTACCCGGCGCCGCCCCGGGGAGCAACAGGGGCTGCGGGAACTGGTGGCGCTTTCCACGGCATGCGACGCCTACAAGAGGATCTCGGGAAAGTTCAGCAGAAAAGACGAAAGCACTTCGGGAATCAACCAGACCGAGGAGACATCCACCAGCATCGATGCGAAGACATCGGAGCTACTGAAGCCGCTCATGAGCCTGCTGGCCGGGGGCGCCGTTGCCAGCGGCGCACTGGCCGCTAAAGCGGATCCTCAGACTTCGATTTTTGTTGGGCTCCTGACCGCCCTGGGTTCCACGATGGCGTTCAAATACTCGCGCGCAAGGACGCGGCAGCGGGGCACGAATCGCGCCGACCTTTTCATTCCGGACCTTTCCGTTTCCACGCTCCACCGCGTTCTTCCAGTGCTCATCGAACGGATTCACCGGGCGGGACTGGCGCCCGTCTTCGTGGTGGACGAACTGGACAAGATTGACCTGTCCACGCGCATCACCGAGACCGTGAAGAGGTTGAAGAAGCTGGTGGCGGAAAGATCTTTTTTCTGCTTCCTGACAGACCGCCGATATTTTGAGGAGATGATCGGGCGCTTCGCCGAGAATCCCTACCCCATCGAGTACACCTATTTCACCAACCAGCTTTTCATCGCGTTCCGGCACGACGACATGCGCGCCTACCTGAAAAACGTGCTCCTGCCGGCGCAGCCATCGCAGACTGCCACTACCAGCACGCCTTCTTCCGCCGTCAGTCCCAGCGGAAACGAAGACATAGTTGACATCGAGATCCTGCCGTTCATCATCCTGCATGCTTCACGAATGCACACCATCGACGTGGGGCGCAAACTCCTGGCGCTGCGCGACGCGAACGGCCTGGTGAATCTGCGTCCCGGCGAAGTGCGCAGCCGGCGGAGTTTCCGCTACGAGCTGATGATGCAGGTCGCTGTGGAATTGATCCTGGAAAGACCGGAGGTGCTGTCGGAGGTCGAGGCCAACCCCGCCTTTCGCCAGATCGCGCATGACGCCGCCTACTACATTTCCCGGCAGTGGAGGTCTGCGCCCGAGATGCTTGACCTCGGCAGCCCGATCGAGCCGCGATTCAAGGCCTACCTGTTGAGTCGCATGGCAACGGCTTCAGGAATGACGAATGGATCGCGCAAAGGACAGAACGCCGCAACCGGCGCGAGCGAAGGGGATAATGGTGCACCGGCGGCACGCGATACATGGGAGCTCGTGCGCCCCGCGGAGAGCCCCGCAGAGGTTCGCAATGGATGGCTGAAGATCGACCCGGGAACGTGTACATTCCTGCTCAATTGCGTTCGCGAACTCGCAAGTCTGCTGGCTCAACCAGGGGAACTTCGGGGGAGGGCGGGGCAGAGCGCCCGCTATACCCAGGTGGTCATGGATGCGCTTCCCAATGAGCCGCTGCTGCAAGCCGTACCCGGCCGGGACCATGTGTACGAGTGGGAAATCCTTCAATCAGGCAGGCCCCGCCCACTGCCGGAATCTCCGCAAGAACCCCAATCGCCCGCGCCCGCGGCGGCCGAACCTGATTGGAAGCAGGATGCTGCCCTGATCGAACTATTTGAAAAAAGGCTCGTCGAGATTTCGGAAAATGGAGCTACCCTGGTCGCCCTGGCGAATGTCTTCGGAGTTCTCGCCACAACGCCGGCATGGACAGACACCAGGCACGCCATTGACCGGCTGCATGCTTCAGAAAAAGCCGGACCGTACCCCGATCAGGAGGTCGATCGTGCGGTGGTGCACGACTACGCCGTCATGCTCGAGAAGTCAGCCACGTCGGTGGCGCTCCTCATTGTCTGCGCCGGTGTCGTTCGCCAACTCGGGGTCGTGGCGGGATTGCCAGGGCGATACGCTGGCATGGAAGAGGCTATGGGTGTCGTCTCCTCGGCCTATCGTTTCCGGCAGCTCGCTTCGCAGTACGTCGAGGGGAAACTGCAGACTCTCTATGTCGAACTGTTGGTCTTTTGCCAGGACAAATCGACTATTTCCCCCAGCCCTCGTCTCGAAAATAAATCCAGTGTGCACGTCGAAACCTGGGCAAATTGGATTCGAACCACGCAGGCATCGATTACGTCCACTCTCCAGATCCCCCCGGACAGAGCCGGGAAATTCAAGGATGTCGCCTGGAACGACTGGGCCAATCGTCTGCTCGACCCATCAGCGGCGCCCCGTGACCCGGCGATCGAGACTGTCGTTTGCCATAGTGAACTGTTAGGCCCGGGAGCATACCTTTCATTCGATCTCGATCTCATGACCACCTTCGGCTGGAGCCTGACCTTGAGCAACAGCCTGGCGGCGCGCTTCGGAAACCCGAATCTGGAGCCCGTTCCCGCATGGCTCGCCTACGTGGCCATGAACAAGCTTGGATTGGATGACCAGAGCATCGGCAGCCTGGAATCAGCCCTCACCAGGCTGGACAGCGAAGCAAAGGACACCAGGGCAGGCACTCGGAATCTATCCCGTAGGACTCCCCACCCCGCCGGTATCGTGGTCTTCAAAGGGAGCAGCTACGTTGCCGCATGGCTGCCATCGGCATCGTTTCCCCTGATTGTGCTGGACAGCAGTGCGGTGCAGATCTTTATGCAGACCCTGACGAAGCTCGGTCCGGGCGTGGCAGATACACTTTCCATCGCATTCGTGGCGTTCGAACCATCGGATGCCACTTCGGTTCAGCTTGATCCAGCCGACCTGCAGGTGCTGCAGTTCTTCAAGATTGATCCACTCAGGCGTATTCCGCTTCTAGGGGCAGCCGTGCAATCCCGCTCGACACTGGATTCCCGATACGCCCCAATTTCTGCCCGCAATGCGCAGGAGCTGTTCGCGGCGGTGGCCTCGGTGCCCGGAATCAACAGCGCGACGATCGCGTGAGGGCGGCGGGAGCCGCCCTCAGGACTCGCTTACTTGTGGCGGATGAATTTCCCGCTCTGCAATTCGCTCATAGCCTGCCGCAGCTCTGCCTGGGTGTTCATCACGATCGGCCCATGCCACGCGACCGGCTCTTCCAACGGCTTGCCCGAGACCAGGAGGAAGCGAATGCCTTCCGGCCCGGCCTGCACCACGATCTCATCGCCGCGGTCAAACAGCACCAGGGAGTGGTTCTTGGCGTCGTACACCGGCGCCGCATTGGGGTCGACAGCCGACTCGGTCAGAACCGCTTGGGGAGCCGAGGCATCGCGAAACGTTCCCGCGCCGGCGAACACGTAGGCGAAGGCGTTACGGGTGGTCTCCACCTGGATGCGCTTGCGCGTAAACGGCGGAACCGAGATGTCTACATAACGGGGATCGGCGGCCACGCCCTCCACCGGTCCCGTCTTGCCCCAGAATTCGCCGCAGATCACGCGCGCTCTGGTGCCGTCGTCCTCGGTGACCTCGGGAATAGCGTTGGCCGGAATGTCCTGGTAGCGCGGCTCGGTCATCTTAAGCGAGGCCGGCAGGTTGGCCCACAGTTGGAATCCGTGCATGCGCCCGTGGGCGTCGCCCTTGGGCATTTCCTGGTGCAGGATGCCGCTTCCGGCCGTCATCCATTGCACATCACCGGCGGTCATGCGGCCCTTGTTGCCCAGGCTGTCGCCGTGAGCTACTTCGCCGGCCAGCACGTAGGTGATGGTCTCGATGCCGCGGTGCGGGTGCCAGGGAAATCCGGCGATGTAGTCGGCGGGGTTCTCGTTGCGGAAGTCGTCGAGCAACAGGAACGGGTCGAACTCTTTGGTTTTGCCGAAACCGAACGCGCGCTGCAGCTTGACGCCGGCGCCTTCGAGCGTGGGAATGGTTTCCGTGATGTCTTTCACAGCGCGGAGAGACATGTTTGACCTCCAATGGGGGCTTACAACTATTAGATTCGCGATGACGATATTCGTTGCAACAGGTATTTGCTCGGCCGCCGGCCTTCCCGGATCCTCTTGCGCTTCTTCCCGGGGAATTAAACCGGCGACCGGCAGGTGAATGAACCACCGGTCACAGCTAACTTGGGCCTGTTAACACGCCCTGGTTTCAGCCCTTGATGAACTGCACGTCCAGGGAGATCTGAACGTCTTCGCCCACCAGGATACCGCCGGTCTCCAGGGCCGCGTTCCAGTTCAAGCCGAAGTCCTTGCGGTTGATTTTGGTGGTGGCGGAAAGGCCGATGCGGGTATTGCCCCACGGATCCTTGGCGGGCGCACTCGGTCCCTCCACCGCAAAGGTTACCGGCTTGGTCACGCCGTGCAGGGTCAGGTCGCCGGTCACGCGGTACTCGGCTTCGTCCTTCCGTTCCACCTTAGTAGACTTGAAGGTCATCTGGGGGTACTTTTCCGCCTCGAAGAAATCGGCGCTCTGGAGGTGGGCGTCGCGCTGGGCGTCGCCGGTGGTCAGGGAGGCAATGTCGACGGTGGCGACGACACTCGACAGGCTGGAGTCGGCGGCGTTTTCGAGAAGCGTGCCGCTCAGGCCGGAGAAACTGCCCTTAACGTTGGAGATCATCATATGTTTCACCTTGAACTCGGCCTGCGAGTGGGCGGGATCGAGTTTCCAGGTGACGACGGAAGCGGGGGCGGAAGTGGTGGTTGACATAGAAGGCTCCTTTCACCCGTTGGATGCGGCAGGAAACTATTCGTTGCAACAAGTATTATGCCTCTTCGGGAACCGCTCCGGGCCGCCCGACCGAATCCCACCTACTTTCGGACCAGCCCGCCCGCCTGGGGTAAGCGCGCCGCACCGGATCCCCGCTTCCTTCTACCGGAAAGCAGGGACGAAACGCGATAACATGGCAGGGCGGTCTGCCAGCGCATCCGCTGCTCCGCGTAAAGCATTCGTGTCGCCGGAGGAATCCCCCCGATGCAAAACCTGCTGTACGATCTGCGGTTTGCCGTGCGCCAGTTGCGCAAGTCCATGGGCGTCGCCGTTTTGGCCATCCTCACGCTGGCGCTGGGAGTGGGGGCCAACGCCGCCATCTTCACCATTATCGACAGCGTCCTGCTCCGGCCCTTGCCCTACGCGGATTCCGGCCGCCTGGTGTACCTCGGCCCCAAGGCCGACAAGCCCAGCTTCAACGCAACTTCGTGGCTGAATTTCAGCGACATCCGCGCGCAGTCCAAGCTGCTTGAAGCAGTTTCCGGGTACAACGAAGACGTCACCGTCCTTTCCAGCCAGGATACCTCGGTGAGCGTCGTTTCCCCGCACGTAACGCCCAGCCTGTTTGCCATGCTCGGCCGCTCCGCGATGCTGGGACGCACCTTTACTGACGTGGAGGGCGCTCCCGGAGGACCTCCGGTTGTCCTTCTCTCCGAGGGCCTGTGGCGAGACAAGTTCCACGCCGACCCGCGCATCCTGGGCAAGGCCGTGACCCTCGGCAACAAGCCTTTTACGGTCATTGGGGTGATGCCGGCGTCCTTCCGGTTTCCCGAGCAGCTAGGTCTCGATCTCAAGAAGGGCGTCTGGCTTCCGCTCCAGCCCACACCCGAGATGCTGAAAGACCGGGGCTATCAATTCTTCCAGGTGGTGGGAAAGCTTCGGCCCGGGGCAACGCTCGCGCAGGCCCAGAAAGAGCTGGATGCCATCGCCGCGCACATCCCCAAATCCGATCACAACGACAAAATCGAGTTCAGTATCTTTCCCTACCAGGAAGTCCTCACCGGTCCGGTGAAGCCTGTTCTTTACGCTCTCTTCGGGGCCCTGGGCCTGGTATTGCTGATCGCCTGCGCCAACGTTTCCAACCTGCTCATTGCGCGCTGTCTCGGGCGCCAGCAGGAGTTCGCGGTGCGCGCCGCACTGGGCGCCGGCAAGATGCGCCTCGTTCGCCAGATGCTTGCCGAGGGTCTGCTTCTGAGCCTCCTGGGATGCGGGGTCGGCGTGCTCCTGGCGGAACTGGCCATGGCCGCGGTGCACAAATTGCCCGAGGATACGATCCCCCGGGGAGATTCCATCGCGATCCATTGGTCCATCGTGCTGATGCTGGGCGCGATCGCGGTCATCACCACGGTGCTTTCGTCGCTGCTGCCGGCTCTCCTGGTCGCCCGTTCCAATCCGCAGGCTGCCTTGCAGGCCGCCTCCCGCGGCATCGGCTCACGCTCTGTGGGCGGGCGGTTGAGCGCCTGGCTGGTCGCGGGTGAAGTCGCGCTTTCCACCCTCCTGCTGGTGGGCACCGGCCTGTTGTTCCGTACCCTCTGGAACCTGGAGCAAGCCCGGCTGGGATTTGAAACCTCGCACATCACAACGTTCATGGCCATGCCGCCGGACTCGGCGGGTTTCTCACAGATGGCGGTTTCCGAAGATCTTCAGAACGCGCCGGTGTCGGTCGCGGTGCTTACTTACCAGCCCGCCCTCCAGCGGATCCGCCAGGTGCCCGGCGTGGAAAGCGCGGCCCTGGTCACGGCGCCTCCGCTGAGCGGCGTGGACATGGGAACGAGCTTCGACATTCTCAACCACCCCACCGATGAGGCCAACAAACCGCATGCCCGGGTTACCGCTATCAGCGGCGACTATGCGCGGGCGCTGGGCACCCCACTCCTGCGCGGACGCATGATCACCGATGGGGACGGCCTCGCAACTCCCTTCGTTGCGGTGGTGAACGAAACCCTCGCCAAAGAGTACTTCCCGGGAACCGACCCGCTGGGCAAACAGATCAATCTCGGCGGCAAAGACACCGGAATGATCAAGCCCTACACCATCGTGGGCGTCCTCGCCGACCAGGTCGACCGCGGGGTAGGCAGCGACGTGCAACCGTTCATCATGCTGCCCGATCAGCAGATTCCCACCACATCGCTTTTCTACCAGGCGCTTCTGAAGACGGTGGTCAGCTTCGTGGTGAAGACGCGCGGCAACGTGCCCGTGGTTCCGGCCATGCGTTCGGTATTCCACCAGGTGGCCCCGGGTATCGCGCTGGAAAGCTTCCGGACCATGCAGGAGGCGGTGGACAAGAGCACCTTCAGCCAGAGGCTGGGGCTCTACCTGGTGGGCTCGTTCGCGGCACTGGGCATCGCCATGGTGATCGCGGGCCTCTATGGAGTGCTGTCGCAACTGGTCAGCTATCGGCGGCGCGAGATCGGCGTGCGCATGGCTCTGGGCGCCACCCGGCAGAGCGTGGCTGCTCTGGTGCTTCGCCAGGGAATTGTCGTCATCGGTGCGGGACTTGGTGTTGGCGTTGTCCTGGCCGTTGCTACCGGGCGCCTGATCGCCAGTTTCCTCTACCAGGTGAAACCGCTGGATGCCTGGACCTACGCGGCCGTGGCCCTGCTGCTGCCCGCGATCGGCCTCACCGCCGCGTTTCTCCCCGCGCGCCGCGCAGCCTCCATTCAGCCCATGCAGGCGCTGCGCGAGGAATGATCTAGCTTTCACTGCTCGTCTTCTCCTATGGACAATCCAAAGGACAAATGATACCTTTGGATTGTGCAAAGGAAGAGACGATGACCCCCGAAAAGTCGGAAGTCCTGCAGGGCACTCTTGACCTCATGATTCTCAAGACCCTCCACGCCCTGGGCCCACAGCATGGGTTTGGAATCGCCAGACGCATAGAACAGGTGAGCGAGGATGTGCTGACGCTGAACGAGGGCACGGTATATACCTCGCTGCTGCGATTACAGCAGCAAGGCTGGATCGCGGCGAAATGGGGTGTTTCGGAGAACAACCGAAGGGCAAGATATTACTCGATAACCAGGACCGGCCTCAAGCAACTCGCCATCGAGACCGAGAACTGGGAGAGGATCTCCGGCGTCATTGCCCGTGTGCTCAGCCTCCAGGGGGAACGATAACCATGAATGTCTGGAGTCGCGTATTCACGGCAAGGCTTCTGGGCCTTTTGGGTCAGCGAAGGACCGGTCGCGAACTCGATAATGAGATCCAACTGCATATCCAGATGTTGACCGAGCGCTACATTTCCCAAGGGATGAAGCCCGGCGACGCTGGCGAAGCGGCGCGGCGGCAGTTTGGGAATGCAACGCTGCTTAGAGAGCGCCACCACCACCAACGCACCTTTCCCATGTTCGTCACACTATGGCGGGATCTAAACTTTGGTCTCCGCCAATTGCACGGAAATCGGACCCTGACATTCGTGGCCATTACTTCGCTGGCCCTTGGCATTGGTGCAAACACCGCGATCTTTACTGCCGCAAAACGCGTACTGTTCGACACGCTGCCCGTGGCAAGTCCGCATCAGTTGAGAATGCTGACCTGGGTCAGCGGTCATGAACAACCAGTTCCTCCGGTGTGGGGAGACGTCGGAGCGAACGAAGCCGGCGGCCTTACCGGTAACGGATTCTCTTATCCCGTGCTCGAGGAAATGCGTAAGAGGACCGATGCCATTCAGGCACTTATTGCCTTCAAGGATGCTCCGATAACCGCGACCATCAATGGGCATCCGGACATGGTCAACGGAGAGCTGATCAGCGGCAACGCGTTTCAGTCTCTCGGCGTAAATGCGGAGTTGGGCCGGACATTGACTTCATCGGATGACCTGGCGCCTGGCAGTGGTCCTGTGGTTGTAATCAGCGATGGATATTGGACGCAGCGATTTGCGCGTTCTCCTCTGGTTCTCGGGAAAGCGATTTCATTGAATGGCGTTCCGGTTACGATCGTAGGCGTCATTGGCGGGCGTTTTGCGGGATTGCAGATGGGGAGTTCCTCGGAGATCTTCGTCCCGCTCACGATGCAGCCCCTCATTTTGCCGCGGGCACAAAACGGAAGTGTCTCTCTGCTCGATAATCCGCAATCATGGTGGGTGCAAATTCTCGTTCGCTTGCGGCCGGAGATTTCCGAGGGGCGCGCACAGGCCGAGCTTGACGCAAGCCTGCGACAGACCGCCATGCCTGTTCTAAAGCGGACAGGCGACCTCAATCGATTTCACCTGCAGTTCGAACCGGGCGATCGCGGCTTGGACTATTCACGCGGAGAGTATGCGCGGCCATCTTACGTGCTCCTCGCGCTATCCGGTTTGGTTCTGCTGCTGGCGTGTTTAAATCTGGCCAATCTACTCCTTGCACGCGCGGCAACCAGGCAGCGCGAGCTGAGCACCCGGCTAGCGCTGGGCGCCAGCCGCGGAAGTATCGTCCGGCAAATGCTAACCGAGAGCCTGGTACTGTCCAGCTTCGGTGGGGCATCTGGTTTGCTGCTCGGCTATCTTGGCCGCAATGTGATTCCCAGACTGTTGACGAATTCGTCGCAGCCGGAACTGGCACAAGTGCAGTTCGACTGGCGCGTGCTTCTGTTCACTCTGGGAATCTCGTTTGCGACCGGCATCCTCTTCGGCCTCGCGCCTGCCTGGCACGGCACGCGAATTGCTGTTCATGCCGGGCTGCGGGCATCGGGAGGCGCCACCGCCAATCGACACAAGCTCTGGTTTGACAAGAGCCTCGTGATCGGCCAGATTGCGCTCTCGGCAATGTTGCTGATGGGCGCAGGGCTTTTCGTGCACACTCTGCTCAATCTCAATCGCATTCCATTGGGCTTTGAATCGAATCACATCCTGCTCTTCCGCCTCACCCTTCCGCGCGCCCGCTACAGCAGTGCACGAATGACAACCTTTTTCAGCCAGTTGGAGGAAAAGCTTGCTTCGGTGCCCGGCGTGCGCTCAGTAGCCACCAGCAATATAGGTATCATCGGCGACGGGCATTCGGGATCGACTTTCCACGTCCTCGGTCGCCCCCGCGAAAAAGATTCCTCTCGCCTCCAGACCAATGGCGTCGGTGTGGACTTCTTCCAGACGCTTGGCATTCCGGTTCTGCAAGGACGCCCCTTCAATCACCACGATTCCGCGACCTCCCCTAAGGTCGCCATTGTGAATCGCGCACTCGCACAGAAGTTCTTTCCTGGCGAGAGTCCTATCGGCAAAACATTTGAAACAGATCCCGAAGACGTAGATGGCCCGATTCAGATCGTTGGTATCGCTGCAGATACGCGTTACGCCGATTTGCGCAGCGAGACCCCTCCTATCTTCTATGTTCCATACGTGCAACAGGGAAACGGACCGGGTCGGATGATGGTCGAACTCCGCACCGTCGCCGACCCAACCGGCGTTCTGCCGGAAGTTCGAGCAGTTGTCGAATCCCTCGACCGTGACCTGCCCATGGTGGATGTGCGCACGATGAAGGATCAGGTCAGGTCAACTCTGGCCGATGAGCGGACTCTCGCGCAGCTTGCCGGTGGGTTCAGCATGCTGGCTCTGGTGCTTGCCAGCATCGGGATTTACGGCATGATGGCGTATGCGGTGAATACCCGGACCGGCGAGATCGGCTTGCGTATGGCTCTGGGGTCCCGCACCGGCCAGGTCTTTTCTCGCATATTGCGTGAGGCGTTTTGGTTGACCGGCGCGGGAATCGTCCTTGGATCGATTGCCGCCCTTTGGCTTACACGATTCGCTAAAGTGATGCTGTATGGAATTGGAAATGTGGACCCGATCACTGTGGGGGGCACAGCCATCATTTTGGTATCCGTCTCGTTCATCGCAGCCTTCGCGCCTGCCCGTCGCGCATCCCGGATCGATCCGATTCGCGCGCTCCGACACGATTGAAATGCGGCTCTCAAGAGCCTCGAGCCGCAGTGCGCCGGCAACACCAGGCGGCCGTGGCCGACTATAACTCATCCCCATCAGTTCAACTCCAATTCCCAGGTCTGGCCGATGAGTTCTTTGCCAAAGCTGTGATGCGGTTCTTCGCGTACCAGGCGAAACCCCGCGGCCACATAAATCCGGTGCGCCGACGCGAGCATACTCTGCGTCCACAACGTGATCCCGCTATAGCGAGCCTCGCGCGCAAAGGCGATGCACTGGTTGACTAACGCCTGCCCGATGCCGAGGCCACGCGCCGAGGGATCCACGTACAGGAGGCGCAGCTTGGCCGTGTCTGGCCGCTCCGGGTGGCGAACCAGAAAAATGTGTCCCACATGGCGGCCGTCTACCTCAGCGATCCAGCAGCGTTCCCGCGCCGGGTCGAAGCCCTCGATAAAATCCGCCACGATGCGCGCTACCAGCGCCTCGAATGTCTCGTCCCAGCCGAACTGCTGTGCGTAACCCGCGCCTTCGAGCGAGACCACCGCGCCCATATCGCCTGGTCCATGCGTGCGCAGAGTGAATGGCGGTTGATTTCCTTGCCTTCCCGTCACCACTGTTTCAATAGTTTGCGTGGCGGCAATAAAGCGGGCGCGCACCGGCCCGGGCAGGCTTTTCAGAAGGGCACGGGCCTGCTTCTCCGCGCGAAGATTCAGAATCCGGAAGGCGCCTCGCCCGCGGGCAGTGAGCCACAAGTCTGCGGCGCGGCTGTCCTCCTTCGATGTTCTGCGTTCGATCAGGCCCGCTCTTTCAAATTTGGTCAGAATGCGGCTGAGATACCCCGCATCGAGATCCAGCGCTTCCCCAATGGCCTTGGCCTGGGCCTCTTGCCCACAGCCCTGTTTGGAGCGCGTCGCCAGTTCGTATAACACGCGACCCTCGGCCAGGCTGTACTCGGTGCGCAGAAATCCTTCGCTCAGCGTGCCCAGAAAGCGAGTGTAGATTCGATTGAAATGGCGGAAAGCGGCAACATCGGGAACCAGCGCGGAATCGACCATGGAAGCATGTTGCCGGCGGTTAGTTGACTTTGTCAAGTATCTGCAATTTTGCTCGTGCATCCTTCGATGCCCGCAACCGCTGCTCGCAAATCTTACTTTGCGGCGACGATTTGCTATGCTTCGGGGGCGGTCCTCCCACCGGTCGCGGACGCCTCGGCGAACTCATCGGAAGAAATTCTTTGTTCGCGGCGGTAGCGAGCGGGAGGCTGACCGAATTCGCGCTTGAATGCCCGGTTGAAAGCTGCCTCGGATTCGTATCCAACGCCGAACCCTATCTCCGCCACTCCGCGCGGAGTCTTTGTCAGCGCGCGGGCGGCCAATTGCAGCCTCCACCTGGTGAGGTAGGTCATTGGGGGTTCGGACAGGTAGCGCATGAATCGATCGCTCAACGCGGAGCGGGACACGCCCACCTGGTTCGCCAGATCGGCGATGGTCCATGGATGATCGATACGGCCATGCATCAAGGCCAGGCATTTTCCCACCGCGGGGTCGCGAGCGCCCGCCAGCCAGCCCGTCTCCGGTTCGGGCAGTCCCGCCACATAGCGGCGCAATGTGTCCACAAAAAGGGCTTCGGAAAGCTTGGCCAGCATGGCTTCGCTCCCGACTCGGCCGGAGCCTGCCTCCTCCACCAGTTGCAGAATGGAATTCTCCAGCCACTTCCCGGACGGATCGGTCCTGATGTTGACTTTGAAAATTTTTGGCAGCCCGTTGAGAATGGGCCGGCTCAGATGCGGATCACAGGCCATGTATCCGCAGACGAAGCGGGAGACCTCGCCGCCCCCTCCCGTCCGCAGCGCCGTCAAGTCGCGCGTCATGATCTTGCGATGGACCGCGGCGGCGGCTTCACTTCCGTCATAGGGTTCGCCCCCGCTCGCAAAGAGATGGGGGTCGCCGTGAGGAAAAATGACAATGTCGCCGGCCACCAGGGAGATGGTTTGTCCTCCCACCCGGGCGATGGCGGTTCCTTCTATCAGAAAGTGATAAACGATCAGGTGCGGCGCTCCCGGCGCCAGCGCCGGAGCGAGTGTTTTCGAGGGAGGGGCGTCGTACGCCCATGGAGCTGAAAAGTTCGCGTGGAAGAACAATGCGCCGTTGAGTTTGACCCCCGCCAAAATCTCCGAGAAAGCGTCCATTCGATCCTCCCTCTGGATGATCTGCAAACTTCTCTGGGCGCTCGGCAAATAGATCTTCTCGTTCCAGACGCCCGAGCAAGAACTGGCGACGCCTGATCATAGGTGGTTCTGCGCTGGGCCAGCACAATCGTAGCTGACGGAATCCTCCGCACACAAACGAAAACAAAAAGGAGCCAAAGAATGACAAACCGGGTTTTCACCTTTCTTTACGGGGCGATCTGCTACGCGGTGTTCTTAGCCTCGTTTCTATATGCCATCGGGTTCATCGGCAACTTCGCCGTTCCCAAGTCAATGGATTCCATTTCTGGCGATGGATGGCAGCGCGCGCTTTTAGTCGATTTAGGGCTTCTGGCGCTGTTTGCTGTGCAACATAGCGTGATGGCGCGCCCTGGATTCAAGCGCACCTTTACCCGCATCGTGCCGGCCGCCCTTGAGCGCAGCACGTACGTTCTCGCCAGCAGCGTCGCCCTGCTGTTTCTGTTCTGGCAGTGGCGTCCCCTGGGCGGCGTGATCTGGGACGTCCAGAATCCGTTGGGGCGGACGGTGCTCTATTCCGGCTTTGGGCTTGGCTGGCTGGTGGTTCTGTATGCGACTTTCCTCATCAACCACTTCGACCTCTTCGGCCTTCGTCAAGTCTGGCTGAATCTGAAGGGGCACCCGCAGACACAGATCCGCTTTAAGACACCGCTTCTCTACAGGGTTGTGCGCCATCCGCTCTACGTGGGTTGGCTGCTGACGTTTTGGTGCTCGCCGGCCATGACCGTCACCCACTTGTTCTTTGCGTTGGCGACGACCGCGTACATTTTGATCGGTATACGGCTGGAGGAGCGCGATTTGATGAAGCTGCATCCGGAATACGCGGAGTATCGCGAGCAGGTCCCCATGCTGGTTCCGGGATTGGGTCGGCGGGTCGTCACGGCCGATGCAACCAACCTGAGGCGTGGTTGAAGCGGGTCTATTTTCGTTCCTTCCTGGAGGTCGGAGCGCTGACCCTGAGCTTGCGAAGGGGAAGCGGAAGGACCTGCTTTGCATTTTCATCGTTTCGTGTGAAACCACGTTCCAGATTTGACTGCGGTTGTTCTTCAACGAATTTCGGATTCATCACGCAAGCTACCCAGCCAGCACTCCGCATGGGGCCCGGGCCGTGATGCGCGGCCCGGATTCTTCATCCCGGCACTTCCATCGGAGAGATCAATGCGCAGCGAGTGAGATGGCTCGTTGAATTGCAGCATGCGCTCACTTCAGTGCGGCGCTCTTATCGGGCGCGGCAATTTGAAAGACTTGAGGAAAGAAAGATGCAAATCCCACACCAGATCCAGATTCTGCGCTCGCACGTGCTCCGGATGGCGATGTTGTCGCACCGAGCCGTGGACTACTCCATCAAGGCCTTCGAATTCGGGAAACCTGAATTTGGCCGCCTGGTCTACGATTCCCAGCACCAATGGCGCGAAGTGCAAGGCTTGATTAGTGAATGCGGTCGTGTTCTCGTGGACGCTGGTTCGCTTGTCGATTTGGAGTCGCAGTTCGCGCGCAGCACATTGCAGATTTACAGCTCCCTTCGCGTCACCTATGCAGCGGCTACCGAGATCGCGCACAATTCCATGCTCATGAGGGACGGCGGGCGGTCCCTTCGATCAAAGGAACTGAGGACGATGGGTAGATTCGTCAATGTCCTTGCGGCGCTGTACACCGTAGCCCTGTTCAAGATGGAAAGGAGGCACGCTATGACGATTCTCAATTACGGCTACAGCTGGCGACGCTTCGATTTGGCGCTAAGTCTTCTTCGCGGAAGCCTCGCCCATCAAACCGGAGAGCAGGCTCGCTATGAGCTTGCCGTCGCCTGCAGCCTGGCGCAAATCGCACATGAAGCCTGCGAAATCGCCGAAGCCTTCAAATTGTGTCTTGATGGCGAGGGTTGTTCCGGGACTCTACGCAAGCGCGCCGCCTAGGTTCGAATCCCGCTCGCAGCAGGCCAGCTTGCAGGACTCAACATGAGGATGGAAACGCTCGGCACGCGGTTATATCATCGCGCGCTTATCGCCAACCGTCCGAGTCGCTCATTAACTGAGCTGTCGGAGAGTTGGTCCCCAGTGTTGGCGATAAGTAACTCAGGTTTTGCTTTAGTTCCCGGGCTCCTCATACACGCGCAGCGTGTTCCCGGCAGGGTCGCGGAACGTGGCCATGTAGCAATTCCCGCCGGGCTCGTCGGGCCGGGGAGGCTCGATGATTTCCCCGCCATTGGCCGCGATCTTCTCCACAAACGAATCAATGTCCTTGATCCAGATGGACGGAAGAATCCCGGGCTCTCGCGCGGGTTTGAGATACGTCACGAATGCCCCGCTGACGCCATTCGGGTCGTCAAAACTGGGCCGGTCGGTGTCGCCGCGCCGAATATTCCATCCGAACACACGCTTGTAGAACTCGGCCGATTTGCGCGGATCGGATGCCGGAATCTCAAGATAGCAAAATCGTGGCCAGGGCAGTGAATGCAGATCGGTCATTGATGTCTCCCTGCGGCGTGGCAAACAGCCGCTCCTGGAGCCATACTATCCGGCCAATGTATCTGAAATATTTCACGGCCCGATCGAAGCCGGGCCGTGAAGAAGTTCCGATTGAGCCGGGCGATCAGTCCGCGCCCTCATCGCCGTCGGTCGCCGCTTTGGGAAGGGATGGCGCCACGCGAATTTCGCCGCCGCTCACCGACGAGCAGCCCGCATGGCCAGGGCCGGACGGGCAGCCCCAATAGTTTTGCGTAGCGTCCAAATGACCCGTGCACGGCGCCTTGTCGAACGCGCAGATGTTGGCCACGCCCACCTTGCCGCCGAGCAGATCATTCAGATGGATATTCACGGTGCCGGGGGTGTTGACTGTGACGTCATAGTCCTCGTTCCAGATCACGTTCTGGGAGATGATGGTGCCCCAGATAGGCGTGCCCCCGTGGCCGCTGTTGATGTTGATCCCCACCCGTCCGGGGGTCTTGGTGTCGCCCTCATCGGCCAGGTTTCCGGAAATTTTGTTGCCGATGATCATGTTGTTGTTCAGGTTGTCGGCGGGCAATCCGAACGCCGGTCCCACGTGGCTGTGCAGCGAAAGTCCGCCGATGCCGTTGCCGGTCATGGTGTTGTGGATGATGGTGTTGTCGGAGACCCGGCCCTGCCCGGCCCCGTCGGAAAAGATGCCGATGCCCGCACCGCCCACGTTGACCCCGTTGTTCTCTTCCGTGTTTTCTGAAACGGTCACGTGGTCGATGCCGTGATGCGGCGCGAATGCCGGCGGGGTCGAGCCCACGGGCGAGTGCGACGCCAGCACGATCCCGCATTCGCCGGGATTGTTGGTGACGTTGTTGTGGTAGACAAGGATGTCGTGGCTCTCGGCCGTCTCGTCGCTGATCAGGATGCCGTCATCGTTGCGGGTGATCAGGTTGCCGGACACCGTGCTGTTCCACACGCCAATCAGGTGGAGGCCCCCGCCGCAATCGCCGGTCTCGTCGGTTTCGAACGCGGGCTGGCCGTCGCAGCCGTGCGGATCGCCGGTGAACACCGCCGGACTCTGGTCGTTGTCTTCAATGGTGTTGTCGCGGATGGTAACGTCGTTGGCGCTGACCAGCAGCACGCCTTCGAATTGCGCATTCTTGATGGTGAATCCCGCCACCGTGACGTGCGTCAGCCCGGGATGATCATAACCGTCGACGAAAACGCCGTTCGGCTTGCCGGTCGCATCGATTACCGAAGCGCCGGCCCCCGCTCCAATCAGGTTCAGTGGAATGCCAATGACCACGTCTTCCTTATAGTGGCCGGCCGCTACGTTAATCACGTCGTTCGCATGCGCATGGCCGACGGCCGCGTTGATTGTCGAGTAACAACTTGCGTTGGAGGCGTTCACGCACAGGGTTGCGGCGGCGGCGTTCTGAGACGTTACGGCGAACAGAACTGCGCAGCAGGGGAAAAACGCTTTGGGGAAAACACCGACGAACATAGGACCTCCTTGTCGGGGCGACCCATATTAACCACGGACAACCCCCGTCCGACAAGCCCAATTTCGACTTACCTGGTGGATATTCGAATAAGTGCCCACCCATGTAACTTAGTTAGTTCCAAATTTGAACCTCGCGCAACCGCCGGACCACAATCTTTGCAATCAGGAAACGGCAAACCTGCCGGCGGGTTTTCCACAAGCGAACGGGGCGGCCTTATCCTTGGGAAAGACCCCGTTGTCCGACTTCGCCCAGACCGTCAAGCAGCAGGCCGACATCGTCAAGGTGATCGAGGGCTACATCCGCCTGCGCAAAGCCGGGGCGCAAAACTTCACCGGCCTTTGTCCTTTCCACCGCGAGAAGACACCGTCCTTCAACGTGAACGCCACCCGGCAGTTCTATTACTGCTTCGGTTGCCAGGCCTCCGGAGACGTCTTCTCCTTCGTTTCGAAGCTAGAGAATGTCTCGTTTCCTGAATCGGTCCGCATCGTGGCGCAGAAGTGCGGCATTCCCTTGCCCAAGCGGGAGTTCTCGTCGCCCGAAGAAGCCGCCGAAGCCCGGTTGCGGGCGAAACTGCTGGACCTTCACGAAGTCGCTGCCGGATGGTTCGAGGAGCAATTGCAGGCGCCGGAAGGTGCACTCGCGCGTGAATACCTGGCCGGCCGCGGACTTACTCCGGAAGGAATCAAGAAATTCCGTATCGGCTACGCGCCGGAAAGCTACAACGCCCTGCGCAACCGGCTCAGCGGCATGGCCGACGAGGAGACCCTTCGTGCCTCCGGGCTGTTCAGCGCCAAGGAGCAGGGCGACGGTACCCTGGGGCCGCTCTACGACCGCTTCCGCAAGCGGGTGACGTTTCCCATATGCAACGAGAGCGGACGAGTGATCGCCTTCACCGCGCGCACGCTGGAAACCGGCGAGAAGGCCGGCCCCAAGTATCTCAACTCGCCGGAAACGCCGCTCTACTCCAAGGGGCAGGTGCTCTTCAATCTCGACAAGGCCAAGAGCGTGATCCGCCAGGCGGGGTTTGCGCTCCTGGTGGAGGGCCAGATGGACTGCATCTCCGTCTTTCTGCGCGGAATCCAGAACGTGATTGCCACCAGCGGGACGGCTTTCACTGAGCAGCAGGTGGCCATCCTGAAGCGCCACACCTCCAACGTGGTGGTGAACTTCGACCCCGACACGGCCGGGGGCAACGCGGCCGAAAAGTCCATCGCACTGCTGACCGAAGAGGGGTTCACCATCAAGCTTGTGACCCTGGACGGCGGCCTGGACCCCGACCGCTACGTCCGCGAGCGCGGCGTGGAGGCTTATTCCCAGGCGATCCGGGGAGCGAAATGGCAGGCAGACTACCTCATTGACCGCGCGCGAATGATGTTTCCGGGAGCCGGCGGCGATCAGAAGGTCAAGGCCATGAATTTCCTCCTTCCGCACATCCGGCGGATACCGGAGGAACTGGCAAGGGCCCAGTTCGCCGCCGATGCTGCCCAGAAACTGGGGATCGACTCGGCCGTGCTCCGGGAAGAACTTCGCCAGGCCGCGCTGCGGCGCCGGGACCACGTGGAGGTCAAGGCCTCACCCCTGACCGAGGTGGAAAAGAAGCTGATCAGGGCGCTCGCCATTTCCGATCCCGAGAACCTCGAATCGCGCCGGCTGGCGATGGATGCAGTTGCGAATAAGTCCGCTATTTTCCAGCAACTTGGCACGTTTCCTGCCCTCCAGGAACTGGCCGCCCGCCAAGCCCGCGACCCCCTGGAGGTGGTCACCGATGACGGGCAGCGAGCGCTGGTGGCCCAGGCATTGATGCACGAAGTACATCCCCCGCCCCAATCGGAAATCGGCGGCGCCATTCAGGAATTGGAAGAGCGCGATACGGAGCGCCGCCAGCGCGAACTGCGGGCGCTGATCGCCGACGCCGAGCGGGGCGGCGATTTTGGCCAGGTTTCGGTGTTGATGAAACAGAAGATGGACCTGGATCGGGTTCTCCGCGAACTGCGCAACCAGCATCCCCCCGAGCGATAAGCTCTTGCTGACCCCTGATCCCTGTCCCCCATCCCCAGCCGAATCTGCAACAAACCTCCGAGTCAAATCGCCGTTTAAGTGCGTCTAATAAACAGGATCAGGGCGGGAAAATCGAGGATCGGGCCGCCCGGCAGAGAAACTGGCCGTACTCTCTCTCCCGAAATCGCCTTTGGAGGCCGGGGAGAGATGTGCTAATCTATTGATCTCTGTGAGGATGCGCGCCCCTTTAGCCCCACACATGAGCTCCGGCTCGCGGGCATAGCAGGCCAAACCTGAAGCGCCGACATCCTGTTCCGAGCAATGATTTTTGAGACCGCTGTTTTGCGGATGATGACGCAGGTGCGTTTATGCGTGCCCGGGGACCCTGGGATTGACACCATATGGGGCCGGGCCGGGGCTTATGCCCTCTCAACGCGTCCTGCCTATTGGTGCGCCAGGTTATACGGGCAAAAACCGTTTCGCCTACCGCCGCATCATCCCAAAAGCAACGGACGTATGACAGATTGACGACCGACAGGATTGACCCTCCCGCAGGCGAGGCGGATGGGGTCCGGTCACCCGGAAAACGACGGGAGAGAGCAGGGGCAAATTTGGCTATCGACGACAAATTCGAGGACGACATTTCGAACCTCATAGACACGGGCAAAGAGAAGGGCTATCTCACCTACGGCGATGTCAACGACATGATGCCGGAAGAGATGACCTCCGCGGACGACATTGACGACCTGATCACCACCATCGGGACGCAGGGCATTGATCTGCTCGATGGGCCGAAGTTCGGCGGCGACAAGGATTTTGAGCTCGAAGAGGGCGAGGACGTCGAACTCGACCTTACGCCCGGCACGCTGGAAAAGACCAACGACCCGGTGCGCATGTACCTGCGCGAAATGGGCACGGTGCCGCTGCTGACGCGCGAGGGCGAAGTGGAAATCGCCAAGCGCATTGAGCGCGGGCAGAACCGCGTGCTGAAAGCCATTTCCCGGTCGCCCATCGTGATCCGCGAGATCGTCGCCCTGGGCGAGGACTTGAAGCGCGGCGTGCGCAACGTGAAAGAAGTCGTGATCTTCGACGAGGAAGAGCTCACCGAAGACGTGGTGCAGGCCCGGGTGCGCGCCACGGTGGCACGCATTGAGGCGCTGATCAAGCACCAGAAAAAGATTGCGCAGCACGAGGAAAGGGCGGCCCTGCCGGCCGTGAAGGCCAAGCCTAAGGAAGCCCGCCACCTGCGATGGCTGATTGCTCGCGAGAAGGTGTTCATCTCGCGCATCGTGCGCGAACTGAAGTACACCGGTATGGAGCGCAAGCGCCTGCTCGACAAGGTCAACAAGACCGTCGACACCATGCGCACCCTGGAACGCCAGATACGTTCTCTGGACCAGAAGTTCGACGCCTCCAAGAGCGAGGAGCTGAAGAAGGAATATCGCCGGCAGCAGAAAAACTGCCGGACGGACCTCGAAAAAATAGAAGCCGATGCGGGCGTGTCGATTGTCGAGCTCAAGCGCACGCAACGCGAAATGATCCAGGGCGACATGGACGCCGAGCAGGCCAAGCGGGAGTTGATCGAAGCTAACCTCAGGCTGGTAGTTTCCATCGCCAAGAAGTACACCAACCGCGGACTGCAGTTCCTCGACCTCATCCAGGAAGGCAACATCGGCCTGATGAAGGCGGTGGACAAATTCGAATACCGTCGCGGCTATAAGTTCTCCACCTATGCAACGTGGTGGATCCGCCAGGCCATTACCCGCGCCATCGCGGACCAGGCCCGGACCATTCGTATTCCGGTCCACATGATCGAGACCATCAACAAGCTGATCCGCACCAGCCGTCAGCTGGTGCAGGAACTGGGCCGCGAGCCGTCGAGCGAAGAGATCGCGCGGCGCATGGACATCCCTGTCGCCAAGGTCCGCAAGGTCCTCAAGATCGCGCAGGAGCCCATTTCGCTCGAAACTCCCATCGGCGAAGAGGAAGATTCGCACCTCGGCGACTTCATCGAAGATCGCCAGGCGGTCTCGCCCAGCGAGGCGGTGATCAGCGTCAACCTGAAGGAATACACCTCCCAGGTTCTGCGCACGCTCACCCCGCGCGAAGAGCGCGTCATCAAGATGCGCTTCGGCCTCGAAGACGGCTCCGAGCACACTCTCGAAGAAGTCGGCCAATCGTTCCAGGTCACCCGCGAACGCATTCGCCAGATCGAAGCCAAGGCCCTCCGCAAACTGCGCCATCCCAGCCGCAGCCGCAAGCTGAAAGCCTTCGTCGAAGGCGTGAAAGAGATGTAATGCCGGCGAAGCCGGTCAGGTGGTCAACTTCGCGCACGATCAATTGAGCCGCAGCCCGGAAAGGGCCTGCGGCTCGATTGTTTGTGTGACAACCTGCGCTCCAGTGCCATCTCGTTTCCGCTCTTCTTCCCGACCCAAAACGATTGTCATCCTGAGCGAAGCGCAGCGGAGCCGAAGGATCTGCAGCTGTTCTTCGGTATTTCCGCAATGCCCGTCACAATCTCGCGCCAGAAGTTTTGGGTCAAGGCACGACTTCGGAGGCTGCGGAAAAACTCCCTCCACTTAAAAACAAAACAGAGTTGTCATCCTGACGCTGACTCTGAGCTTGCGAAGGGGAAGCGGAAGGACCTGCTTTTGCATCTAACCGTTTCGCCGCTTTTTCGAACGACTGTCTTGTCTCAGGGCACGACTTTCAGTCGTGCCGAAATGCCGCAATGAATGCCATAGATCTCCATTATTCTTTTTGCTCCATTTGCAGCGACTTTAATCCCGTTTGGCGCGTGGCCCAGGTCTGCCGTTTTAAATCCAGCACGAAAATGGGTGCCCCAGGTCTCGCTTTTGAGACCTGGGAAACCACGAACCAACCCTCCGCCCGCTCCCGCGCTAAACTCTCCCCATGATGTTCACCAAGCGCCTCCGCGAGGGCGTTCGTCGCGGAGACATCACCTGCAGCGTACGCATATGGGTCCGTCCCCAGGTGCGCGTGGGCGGCCGCTACCGCATGGAGGAAGGCGAAATCGAGATCGACTCGATCGAATCCATCGGCCTCCCCGACATCACACCGGAGCTGGCCCGCGCGTCGGGCTTTCTCGGCGTCCTCGACCTGCTCAAGGTCGCAAAGCACGGCCGCGGCGAGAACATTTACCTGGTGCGGTTCCATTACATTCCGCCCGCCCGGCCGATGGCACCGCACCCGACGAAGGAAGTGGCTCTGCGCTCACCCTCGAAGAAGCGGGCCAGAGCTTCCAAATAACTCGCGAGCGCATCCGCCAGTTAATTGATCCAGACGCGCGGGCGCTATTCTGCGCCTTCCGGATTGGGGTCGGACGACGGAGGATCGCTGGCGGGGAAAGAGTCCGCGATGGTCTGGTCAAGATTCCTCTCCCGGGTGGGCGTCTCGCTTCGCGGAAGGGAAGGTTTCTGAGCTT
>DASXXV010000112.1:0-10228 GCA_036502905.1 Occallatibacter sp.
TCCCCTCAAGAAGGAAGCGCCCTTGGACTGAACGCGGCCGCTCCCCAAAACCCGGCCTACTGGTCCGCCGGCCGCGTATAAGGCTTCTGCAGATCCTGGCGCGCTTCGTTGATTGCGCCCTGGGTGTTGTCGTTGGTCTGGATGGCAAGCCGGTATTCATTCACCGCGCGATCCCTTTGGCCGGTGATGTCGAAGATGTTGCCCAGCCGGATGTGGCTCCAGACCTCTGTCCAGCGCGGGTCGCCGTCGCCCCGCAACGCGTCGCGGTAGGAATTCACGGCGGCCTGGTAATTGCGCTGCGTGAACAGCACTTCGGCGATTCGATAGCTGGCGAGAGAGCTTTGCGAATTCGCCTCCAGGGCCTTCTGGTATTCGCTCAGCGCGCCCGCCAGGTCGCCCTGGGCCACCAGTTGCTGACCGCGCAGGATGGAAATGCGTACCTGCAAGTCGGGCGAAGATTTCAGCACCCAGTTCTGCGGATCGACGGCGATGCGCCGCGGGCGGCCGAACGTGTCCACCACGTACTGCGAATTGGTCCCCACCACGTCCACCTTCTGCGTCTCCGTCTTGCCATCGGTCTCGACCCGCAGTTCCACGGGCATGCGGAACAGATCGAGGTCCTGGTTGATTTCGCCGATGGTGCGGAAGCCCTTGTTGTTCCCCAGCCGATAGACCGCGTACTTGTTGGTGAACTGCGGAGCCCCGGTGCCGTCCACCCACTGCGCAAAGAACGGCGTCAACTGCTGCTGGCTCTGGGCCTCGGCCACCTTGGCGAAATCGGCCGTGCGCATGCCCTGGTCGGTGTACTGGCTCAGAGCACCCTTGAGAGTGGCCAGAAATGACTTGTCGCCAATCTCCCAGCGCAGCATGTGGAAGATCATCGCGCCCTTCTCCAGCGTCATGGATTGAAACTCGGGCGAGAAGGGGCTCAAACGGCTGGCGCTCGACAGCGGAATGGTGTCGTAAGCCAGCGCCCCCGCCGCCACATCCTGCAATCCCGCGTGCATGGCGCTCTTGCCGTTCTCTTCCTCCACGTACATCAGCTCGCCGTAGCGCGCCATTCCGTTCGTGATCCAGGCATCGTTCAGGGTCTTGGGACTCACCTCGGAGCCCCACCATTGGTGCGCAATGGTATTGGCGAGCAGGCGGATACCCGATTTGTCGCCCAGGCGGCCGCCCATCATCCCCGCCAGTTCCGGCCCCCAAACGGAAGGCAGAGTGTCGTCAGGGATTTCGACAACGTTCAGATGCGCGGACTCAGGCGAGCCGAAGCTGTCGGTAAAGAAGTCATATTCCTTGGTTGCGGTCTGGGCCAGATCGTTGGCCGCGGCCTGGTGGGCCACCGTGACGTAAACCTTCACATTGCCGGGGCCGGCAACCGCGGGATTCACATAGCGGCCGGCAATGATCGTTCCTGGAAAGCCCGGCTTGGTCCAGTTAAAGTCGTATTCGTCGCCTGGCTTGCCGCCGGCGAGCGTTGTCGATTTGGACGCCCCCGTGCTGCCGCTGGCAAACACGCGCATACCCTGCGGCACCTTGATGTGCATCTCCGCGGTGAACCGGTCGGTCATGTAGCCGGTGGTCGGGAACCAGCGGGCCGCATAGAGCAGATACGTGATTGGCTCCTGGATGGCAGCCAGTTTCAGGCCTTCCACCGGCCCGTCTTCACTGCCGGTGATCACGCCGTCATATTCGAATGTCCAGTGATAAGTCTGCGCCTTGCCGAACGGTGTAGAGGGAGCTACACGAATGGTGCCGTCAGCCGAACGTTCGCCGGTGAGCAGTTTGCCGGCTTCGTCGGAGATCTTCGTGACCTTGAGAGCGGGGTGAAAACCGAAGCTCACCATCTCCTGGTTTTCCGGCGCGGTGAACGTCACCACCGCTTTGGCGGCGATGTGGTGCGTCTGGGTATCAAGCTCCGCATTGATGACGTAGCCGGTGATATTGAGTGCGGCCCGCTCCGGCCGCTGCGCCCCAGCCAGCAGCGCCATTCCCAGAACGCCCAAAACGGCGCCCACCCGCCAATTCCCTCGAAAACTCATCATTCGTGTTCCCATCGTCTCTATGTGCACCAGTTTAGCTGCCCGGGGCAGTTTGGCCGGGAAGTCCAGCGCCGTGATGCATCATCGCGCCGTCCACGAGCCGCCTTCAGGACTGGACCGTTTCTTCCTGGGTAGCCGGGACGCGGGCGGACATCAGATCAAGCGCGATCTGGGCCACCCGGCCGATGGCTCCCCCACCGGTTGTCATTGCATTCGTCCGGGTCAGCAACAGGCTCCGGGTCGCAGCCAATTCCTTCATCATGGACTGCCTTAGGGGCCCGTCGGGTAGCAGGGGTTCCAAATGCCTGACGATATTGGATGCAGTGAACTCGTTTTGAATCAATTCCGGAACCACGCGTTTTCCCGCAACCAGGTTGGCCATGGCCACGTGTGGCACTGAAACCACCCGCCTCGCAATCGCATACGTGAGGGGAGAAACCCGGTAGACCACCACAAAGGGGTTGCCGATCAGGGCCGCCTCTACCGTGGCGGTCCCGCTGGCAACCACGGCGGCGCGCGCATGGAAGAGGGCGGCGCGCGCATCGTTCACCAGCCGGATGGCCAGGCCTGTCCCATGCGCCTCCACCAGGCTTCGTACATAGGTGCGCTGCGACTCGTCGAGCGTGGCGGCCAGAGGCAATATGAATTCCATGGTGCCGCGGTCGTGCCGTCCGGTCAGTTCCCGCGCGGCCTTGAGCATCTCCGGCAGATTGTCGCGAATCTCCTTGGCGCGGCTGCCGGGGAGAAGTCCGATCCAGTTCTTCGCGGCATCCAGCCCGTGTTCCCCGGCGAACTGATCGCGGGGGATGTCCGGGAGCGGAATCTCCGCGAGCGGGTGGCCCACGAACTCGACCGCGACTCCGCGTTCACGATAAAACGGCTCCTCGAACGGGAAAATTACCAGCATGCGGTCAACGTACTCCTGGACGAGCTTAATGCGGTGCTTCTTCCACGCCCAGAGTTGAGGGCTCACGAAGAAAATGACCGGGACGCCCAGGGTGCGGAGTTCGCGCGCCAGCTTGAAGTGGATGTCGGGAAAGTCGATGAGTACGGCTACGTCGGGGCGCCGGTCGTGCAGAGACTGCTTGAGCTTGCGGTATTCGCGATAGATGCGCGGCAGGTGGCGCACCACCTCGGTGATGCCCATGACCGCCATGTCTTCGGCGCGAACCACCCGGTCCAGTCCGGCGGCAGCCATGTGGGGGCCACCCATGCCCACGAAGTTTGCGGCGCGGCCCTCCTGGGCGAGCCGCCCTTTCAGCACCTCAATCAGCAGGGCGCCGTAGCGTTCTCCGCTCGCCTCCCCCGCCGAAATGAAGATGGTCGCCATGGACTTCGCAGCGCGACGGTAGCCTGCGCTCTCTTGAATTCTATCGATCGCGCACGGATGGATCTCTCGAGAACCGACCACGGGTGCCCACGGCGGGTGCCCCACCATCGGCGCGTCTTTTGCGCCTGAACTGGAACCGGTCCGCCTCAGCCCAGTTTGTACGGCGGCCGGTACGGCCGCGAGAGCAACTCCGTCGCCTGCGGGTCGTTAGCGATTTGTTCGGTACCCGGATCCCAATGCAGCTTTCGGCCCACCAGCATCGAAATCAAGCCCAGGTGCCCCGGAATCGTGGAGTGGTGTCCCACCTGCACCGGAGTGATGGTGGGCTTGCGCGATTTCACGCTGTCCAGGAAATTGCGCCTGTGCTCCTTGGACACAATGAGCTGGACCTTGCAGAGGTTTTCCGGCACCGACTTCCATTTGCGCCATTCGGGGTTGGACGCATCGAAGCCGCTGCGATCGACCCACACCCACCCCTCGGTGCCGATCCACTTGGTTCCCATCTGTATGGCGGGGCTGCCCCCGGCAATCGTCATCTTCACGTCCCCTGGGTATCCCGTCACTTCCTTCTTGTACAGGCAATTCACGGTGTACCGGGTGGCGGTATTCCAGACCGCGTCGGCCGGCGGGAAATCTCCAAAGCCCTCCACCTCGGAGGGACCGCAGGTGTCAAAGCCCAGGCCCCAGTGCGCGATGTCGCCGTGGTGCCCGATCCAGTCCATCAACTGGCCGGCGCCGGTGTTGTAGTTCCAACGCCAGTTCTGATGAACGCGCAGCTCGATGAAGGGTTCCATTTTGGACGGCCCGATCCACGTGTTGTAGTCAAAGCCCGCGGGCGGTTCGGTCACCGACAGGTCCCATGCCTTGGTGCCGGGAACGATTTGGGCCGGGGAGTTGATCACATCCGGCAGTGCGGCCGCGGCCACCCGTTTCACCAGTTCGGGAGCGTTGCCGTGAAAATCGTGATGGCCCTCCGGCAGGCCCACCTCCACGTGTGTCACGGTTCCAATCATGCCGTTGCGGACGATCTCAGCCGCCTTGCGAAATGACGCCTGCGAACGCTGCCAGGAGCCCATCTGCCAAATGACGTTGTTCTTTTCCACCGCTCTTACGATGGCCTGCTGCTCGGCGATGGTGCGCGCCAGCGGCTTTTCACCATAGATGTCCTTCTTGCGGTTGGCCGCTTCAGTAGCCACAATGGCGTGCCAGTGATCGGGAATGGCAATCATCACCGCGTCGATATCGTTGCGCGCCAGCAGTTCGTGGTAATCGTGGTAGCCTTTGCAGTCCTTGTTGCCGTTCTGCTCGTTGATGGTGTCGAGCGCCGTTTGCAGGTGCTTGCTGTCGAGGTCGCAGGCGGCCACCACCTGGCAATCGGGCTCGGTGAGAAACGCCTTGGCGTTAGCCGGACCCATCATGCCCCAGCCGATGACGCCCAGGGTGATGCGCTCGGATGCGGGCGGCCTGCCGCCCCACGCCCACGTGGTGCGGGGCAACGTTACCGCTGCAGCTCCCGCCGCGGCGAGAAATTTTCTGCGATTCAAGGAGGCAAGCGGTCCATGCATAAAGGAATTCATCAGGGTCTCCGGCTAAAGTTGTCACGCGGGTCCATGCAGAACGGCGTGCAGAGCGCAGCCCGCAGTGGATGAAATCGAACCATCGGAAGTCTAGCACTCCATGCGGCGGATCGGCCCGGCACGCCTGCTCTGGAGGGAGGACTTAGAGCGCAGTTCAATGGACTTTGCCCGCCGCGTTCTCCAGCACCACGTTGGAAAACACGGCCGTATCCACGGTGGCGGGAAGATGCGAACAGAACCCGATGCCGACGTAGAACGGGCCATCGAAGCGGAGCGTTACCGGCGGACCGAACTGGTGCATCGGTTCGCCTTTCACGCTGACGAAGATCGCAATGGAGTCGCCCTGCTTCTCAATGCCGATGCGCTTGGCCAGCACCCCGTTCAGTCCACCTCCAAAGCGGTACTGCATGTCGGTGATGCCGGCGCCCCTGGTCGAGCGGTCAGCCAGGTGAATCATTCCGGTCCCGTGCTCGCCGATCATGGCTTCCGGCGAATCGTCATCCAGGTTCTGGCGGATGATGAGCACCACCTTGCGATCGCCATATCCATTCGGTTCGGGAAAACTGGCATCGGCGGCGACGGAAACATCGCCCGACATCTTCTTCCACAAAAACCGGAACTCGTCGCGCGTGTACCAGATGTTGTATCCCGCGGACTGAATTGTGTACCGGCCCGTGGCCGCGTTAAAGCTGGCGCTGCCCGGGACGACGGCGCTTCCCACATCCGACTGCCCGTCGAAGATCCCGATCGGCTTCTCTATGGTCGTTGTGGGCCGGTGAAAGTCCTTGGGTGGGGGCACCTGTTGATGCGTTGGCGAGCCCGGCTGCGCCCACTCGGGCACCTGGGGTGTTTGTCCCCCGGGCGCCTGGCCCGTTAGTGACAGTACAAACACGAAACTCGAAATCAGAGCGCAACAGGCAGCCCGGGCATTCATAGCCATGAACTTTAGCAGAGCAAGCGAGGCGGATTCGCTCATAGCCTCCGTGCCCCATCCTCGCGACGTCTGTTGGTCGCGAGGGTGGGAGACCACCGAACTCCATTTAGAGCCAATCCCCACCGCCAGTTACACTGAAAAGGCATGCAATACCGCTCTGGAAACGAAATTCGCGAGCTTTTTCTGCGCTTTTTTGAGACGAAAGGGCACCGCCGCGTGCACTCGTCCTCCCTGGTGCCCGCCAACGATCCCACCCTGCTGTTCACCAACGCGGGCATGAACCAGTTCAAAGACGTGTTCCTGGGCGCGGAACGGCGCGACTACTCGCGGGCCACCACTTCGCAGAAATGCGTGCGCGCGGGCGGCAAGCATAACGATCTTGAGAATGTCGGTTTCACCCGCCGCCACCATACCTTCTTCGAGATGCTGGGCAACTTCAGCTTCGGCGACTACTTCAAGCGCGAAGCCATCCAGTTTGCATGGGAACTGGTGACCAGTGAAGAGTGGATGGGCATCCCCAAAGACCGCCTCTACGTAACCATCTTCGAAGGCACAGAGGACGTGCCGCGGGACAATGAGGCCGAGCAGTACTGGATCGAAGCGGGCGTACCGCGCGAGCGCATCTTCCAGTACGGGTCCAAGGACAACTTCTGGCAAATGGGCGAGACCGGCCCCTGCGGTCCGTGCTCCGAAATCTTCTACGACATGGGCCTGGAAGCTTCGGAGACGGGCAAGGACCTTCCCTTCGGCGAGGACGATGCCCGTTACGTCGAGATCTGGAACCTGGTCTTCATGCAGTTCGACCGCTCGGCCGTCGCCGATCCGCTGGGCAAGACCACGAGTTACAAACTCACGCCATTGCCCAAGCCCTCCATCGATACCGGCATGGGCCTGGAACGCGTCGCCGCCGTCCTGCAGGGCAAGCTGTCGAACTTCGAAACGGATTTGTTTACGCCGCTGATTACGAGAGCAGCGGACTTGGTAGGCTTGCAGATTAGGGCAAGAGCAAGAGTCGCACCGACTGGACCGTACGATCCGTTGCCGGTTCCTCTAACAGAAGCAGAAGAGCATAGAGTCAAAGACGACCTCCTGAAGAAAAATGTCGGAAACGCCAGCCTGCGCATCATCGCGGACCACGCCCGCGCGGCCACATTTCTAATCAGCGACGGCGTGCTGCCCTCCAACGAAGGCCGCGGCTATGTGCTGCGCAAAATCATGCGCCGCGCCATCCGCCACGGGCGGCTGCTCGGGCAGGAAGAACCCTTTCTGTTTCAGATGGTCTTCGCCGTTCGCGACCTGATGCAGGGCGCATACCCTGAGCTCACGGATTCAGCCGATCGCGTGGCCAAGGTCGTCGAAGCCGAAGAGAAGCAGTTCGATCGCGTGCTGAAGATCGGGCTTACGCGACTGGACGAAGAGCTGAAAGGCGAGTTCAGCGGCGCCAAGGCATTCCATCTCTATGAGACATTCGGCCTGCCCCTGGACTTCATGGTCGACGCAGCACGCGATGCCGGCGTGAAGTTCGATGATGCCGGCTTCGAAGCGGCTCGCGCCGAAGAGCAGGCCCGCGCCCGCGCCAGTTGGAAAGGCGGAAGTCAGAAGACCGCCAGCCCGGTCTTCCGCGACCTGCCCAAAACCGTCTTCGACGGTTACCGCAGCCTCACTGCCAGCAACTGCGAAGTTCTCGCCATCGTGAAAGACGGCCAGGGCGTCCCGGCCGCGAAATCCGGCGATCAGGTGGACGTCGTCCTCGACCACACCAGCTTCTACGGCGACTCCGGCGGCCAGATCGGCGACACCGGTTTTTTTCTTTCTCTGGATGGGAACACTGCAGTCGCTGAAATTGTCGGCTGCGTTCTGCCCGTGCAGGGCGTGCGCGCCCACAAGGCCCTTCTCAAGCAAGACCTCGCCGTCGGCGATATGGTTCGCACCGTCGTCGATGGCGAACGCCGCGACGCCATCCGCCGCAATCACACCGGTACGCACCTGCTCCACGCCGCTCTGCGCCAGGTGCTCGGCCCTCACGTCAAGCAGGCTGGCTCGCTGGTTGCCCCCGACCGCCTGCGCTTCGACTTCTCCCACTTCGCGCAGGTCGCCGATGAAGAACTGCAGGAAATCGAGAACATCGTCAACCGCGAGGTTCTGCTCAACGCAAAAGTCGAAACCCTGGAGGACGTGCCCATCGACGTGGCCGTGAACGAGTACCACGCCATGGCGCTGTTTGGCGAAAAGTACGGTGACAAGGTCCGCGTGGTGCGGCTCACCGACGGCTTCTCAACGGAGCTCTGCGGCGGAACGCATACATCAGCCACCGGCGAAATCGGCCTGCTGAAGCTCACCGGCGAAAGCTCGGTTTCCTCCGGCGTGCGCCGAGTGGAAGCCATCAGCGGTTTCGGCTCGCTCGATACATTTCGCCGCGACTTCGAGTTGGCGCAGTTCGCCGCGCAAATCGCCGGCTCGCCGGGAGACGGCAGCCTCACCGACAGCCTCCGCGCGCAGATCAATGCGAAGGACGACGAATTGAAGCGAATGCGTCGCGAACTCGAAGAGATGCGAATGAAATCGGCCGCCGGCGCTCTTGACGAAGCAGTGGCGCATGCCGCCGAGGTGAAGGGCGTGAAGGTCGTGGTGCATCGCGCCGATCATCTTGAGCGCGGACAGTTGCGCACCCTCGTCGATAACCTCAAGGGCAAGCTCGGCGAGGGCGTCGTGGTGCTGGCATCGGCACAGCCGGAAGGAAAAGTGGCCTTGATTGCCGGCGTTACGCCGGGCCTCACCAAGCGAATCCAGGCAGGCAAGCTCGTCGGCGCGGTAGCCAGGCTCGTCGGAGGCTCCGGCGGCGGCAAACCCGACATTGCGGAGGCCGGCGGCAAGGACCAGGCGCAGATCGAAGCCGCGATTACCGCCGCGCCGGCAATCGTGTCCGACCTGCTCACACCCTGAGTTGTCATCCTGAGAGCTTGTGACTTAATTGAGCTTGGCGTCTATTGGTTTGTTTTGATGGTGCTGATGTTGACATGTTCGGGTTGAGGTTGGGTTTTCGTGGTAGCTGTGGGGGGCCCCGTTACGCGCGGTGGATGCCTTGTTAGTTCAACAGGGCGGCTGCAAAATGCATCAGGTTGTAAGCCAGCGCGCACCACAGAGCCACGCATCGGGCCTTGTGTAAGCCGCGCACCGTGATTTGAGTCAGTCCGCGATAGCTTCTCAGATCGGCGTTGACGGTTTCGCTTGTTGCCGCCCTCTGCTTGTAGATTTCCTGGCCCTCCGGGCTTGCCATACGCTGCTTCCAGGCCAGTACCGCGGGGCTGTCTGCTGGTTTTGGCTGCAACTCCCGGCCCCGGCGGGCTGGACTTTTGGCCGGCTTGGGTGGCACGAATAGTTCGACTCCTGCGGCATGGGCCTGCTCGATATCATCCTTGCGCATGTAACCGCCGTCGATCAAGTGCTGCGTAATGTCCAGCCCAGTTCGCTGTTCAACCTGCTGGCGCATAGGGCCGCTCAGGCCGACGCTGTCCGTGCCTTCATTGGTGACTTCAACACCCACGATGGCGCGGCTTTCGATGTCGGTAGCCAGTTGCACATTCACCGCCGGGTTGAATCCCCCGTTGGGCATCTTCATACGTCGCGCTTCTGCATCGGTGGTACTGACCCTCGGTTGGCGCGCGCGCACTTTCTCGCCTTCTTTACCGGCTCCTGCACGCCGCTCGGCTTGGGCCTGACGACGTTGCAGCTCTGGCAGCTGCGCCACCGCCTGTTCCAGCCGCTGAAGCTTGTCTTCGGCCACCCGCTGCCGAGCCGCACGTTGGCGTGCTGTCTGGGATGCCTGCTCCGGCCCATCCACCTGCCGCCGCAGTTGCTCCACGTGCTCGCGGGCCGTGGCCAGCAATTGCTGCAGCCGCTCTTCACGCCGGAAACTATCTGCCCCAGCGCTGACCCGCACCCGCACACCGTCCTGGCTCACCCGGCTTACCGACACCACTCCCTTATCCACCAGAGACGCGATTACCTGAGTGAACAACGCATCCAGCGCCGCGCCGTGGTCGGTGCGGAAATCCGACAGCAGTCGATGATTCACCGTCACCCCTCCGCAGAGCCACAGGAACGGAGCGCTCTCCTGGCAACGCCGCGCCAACTCTCGCGCCGAGCCGATGCCGCGAATGCAGGCGTACAGCCACAGACTCACCAACAAACGCGGATCGGTCGTATCCCGTCCAGCCACTCCCTCCCGCGCTTTGATGGCTTCATAAAATGGCGATATATCCAGTTGCTCCACCACCGCCGCGATCAGACGGACGGGATGACCCAATCCCACAAGATCGTCCGGACACTGCGCTATCCAACCCAT
>DASXXV010000113.1:0-7617 GCA_036502905.1 Occallatibacter sp.
ACCGGGCGCGCCATGATCCGGCGCGCTTTCGATCGCGGCGTCACCCATTTCGATCTCGCTAACAACTACGGACCGCCCTACGGTTCGGCGGAAGAGAACTTCGGCGATGTCCTGCGCAAGGATTTCCGCGGCCTCCGCAACGAACTCATCATCTCCACCAAGGCCGGCTGGGATATGTGGCCGGGGCCCTATGGCATCGGAGGCTCGCGCAAATATCTGCTGGCGTCTTTGGACGACAGCCTCAAGCGTATGGGCCTGGAATACGTGGACATCTTCTATGCGCACCGGCCCTGGGCGAACGCGCCACTCGAAGAGACCATGGGCGCGCTGGTTTCCGCGGTGCACCAAGGCAAGGCGCTCTACGTCGGCATCTCTTCCTATAGTCCCGAGCGCACCCGCGCGGCCGCCGAAATCCTCCAGTCCATGGGCGTGCCGCTGCTGATTCACCAGCCGTCGTACTCGATGCTGAATCGCTGGATCGAGCAGGGCCTGCTCGATACGCTGGATGAACTGGGCGCTGGCTGCATCGCCTTCTCTCCGTTGGCGCAGGGCCTGCTGACCGGCAAGTACCTGAAGGGTATTCCGCAGAACTCGCGCGCCACCGCAGGCAATTCCTCGCTGCTAAAACGGTTCCTGAACGAGGGCAATATCAAGCGGGTTCAAGTCCTGAACCGCATCGCCAAGAAACGCGGCCAAACGCTGGCGCAGATGGCCATCGCCTGGGTGCTGCGCGACCGGCGGGTGACCTCGGCGCTGATCGGCGCGCGCAATGTGGAGCAACTCGACGACTCGCTCGACTCGCTTGGGAAACTCGAGTTCAGCGAAGGGGAGTTGAAGGAGATCGATCGCTATGCGCAGGACGCGGGTATCGATTTGTGGAGAGATGCGCGAGAGAAGATGGATTAGTTTTCACTGGTGATGGGCGGCACGGAGACCAGGCAATCCGAGGTCTCGAAATCGAGGCGCACCCGCACCCAGATGAAGATTGGAGCAAGAGCGATGATTATTGGGGTTCCGAAAGAGATCAAAGATAACGAGGCGCGTGTAAGCGTGATTCCCGCGGGCGTGAAGATGCTGACCGACGCCGGCCACAAGGTGCTGGTGGAAACCAGTGCCGGCGCGCAGTCGGGATTTCCTGACGACGAGTACCAGGACGCGGGCGCCGAAATCGTGGGCGATGCCGGAAATGTGTGGGGCAAGTCGGACACGGTGGTGAAGGTCAAGGAGCCGATCGAATCGGAATATCTGTACTTCCGTGAAGGGCTGGTGCTGTTTACGTACCTGCATCTCGCGCCATTACCTGATTTGACGGACCGGCTGCTCAAGTCAAAGGTGGCCGGCATCGCATACGAAACCGTGCGCGACCGCAACGGCACCCTTCCGCTGTTGACGCCGATGAGCGAAGTGGCCGGACGCATGAGCGTACAGGTGGGCGCGGCTTATCTGGAGAAGGAGCACGGCGGACGCGGCATTCTCCTGGGCGGCGTTCCCGGCGTTCCTCCCGCGCACGTCACCATCGTCGGTGGCGGCATCGTGGGCACCAATGCTGCGCGGATTGCCCTCGGCTTCGGCGCCAAGGTCACTCTCGTCGACCTGAACCTCAATCGCCTGCGCGAAATTGACGACATCTTCAATGGGCGTGTCTACACGCTTTCCTCCAACAGCTACAACCTCGCCCGCGCGACCGCCGAGGCCGACCTGGTGATCGGCGCGGTGCTCATTCCCGGCGCGACTGCTCCCAAGATTGTGACCCGGGCGATGGTAGGCAAGATGAAAAAAGGAGCGGTGATCGTCGACGTGGCCATTGACCAGGGTGGTTGCGTAGAAACCGCCCGGCCCACCTCCCATTCCAATCCCAGCTACACGGTGGATGGCGTGGTGCACTACTGTGTCACCAACATGCCTGGCGCGGTGCCGCACACTTCCACGCTGGCTCTAACCAATGCAACGTTTCCGTACCTTTTGCGAATCGCGAACATGGGAACGAGAGAAGCGCTCAAGCAGGATCCGGGCCTGGCGGATGGCCTCAACACCTGGATGGGAAGCCTGACCCATCGCGGTGTGGCGGAGAGCCAGAAGAAATCATGGACCGGGACGGCCGAGGTGCTCGCATAACCTTTCCAGGCCAGGGCGCCTAATCGAGAGCTGGGACACCCGATCGAGAAAGTTTAGTTGTCCAGGATCTGGATGGTCGTCGAGGGTCCCAGGTCTGCCGGCGCGGTCCACGACCGCAACACCCATATGACCTTCTTTTCCGGCGTGACTTCGATCGCCTGGATGGGCGCGCTGGCCTTGTCGACAGGCCCTGCCCACTGGTTTACCCATTGGGTGATAAGCGTATTGCCGTTCTTCAGGCGGCGCGCGGTTTGCATGTTGGCCAGGTTCAAGTCCGGCGCGTCCGTGGCTTTGAATTCCCAGACTACCTCCCGGTGGCGATTCACCTCGCGCACATATTTCTCATTGTTCCCCGAGATCAGCACGTTTCCATTGGCGAGCGGCTCCGCGCTCCATACCCCCGGCGCATCCACACTCCATAATTGTTTTCCCGTGAGGTCGTACTCGATCACTTTGCCCATGTCCATGTGCGCCACCAGAAAGGTGCCGGCCGGGGTCACTCGCATGCGCCTGAACTGGGGATGAATCTTGTCAGGGTGTGCGGCTTCGAGCGGGAACTGGTGATCGATCGAACCGGTCACTTTATTCATGACGATCAGTTTCGGGGGGTCGCCGTTTTCGATGAATGCGGCGTGGCGCTTGCCATATGGCTGCACGGTGTGGATCTCGGTGTTGGGCGGCGCATCGAAATTCCAGGCCACCCGCTGATGGCGAGTATTGAGTTCGGTCACGCCGTACTGGTGCGCAAACAGGATGTGTCCGAACTTGAGCAGGGTGGCGTCGCTGATTTCGCCTTTCGCGGGGTGAGTGTAGGACCATTCCACCTGCCCGTTGCGCACGATGAACATGCGCTCTTCCGGAGCTTCGCCGGCATAGAAGAAATTGTGGCGCGAGAGGCTCGTGTCCGGGCCCGGTGACTGGGCCGCAGCCGGAACCAGGGCTACCGCCGCGGTGAGCAAAAGTGTCAGGAAACGATCGCCTCGATGCAGTCTCATGCTTCCCCTTCGACTGCGGGGAAGTATAGCGAAAGCGCCTGGATCGGATCTGTCCCCCAACTCGCCGCCGGGTCGATCCACGTTCCTGGCAAACGGCATCGGAACTATAATCGGCCCATGTTCTTCAGAAAGGACCGCCGGCGCCGCGCCGTTCTCCTCCTATCGCTGGGAGTGGTGCTTTTCTTCGCGCTGCTGGGGGTTCTGCAGTGGTTTAACACCTCGGGCATCAGCTTCCTGAATCCCGAAACGTCCGGCGAGACGCTGGCGTTTACGGGGCTCACGGTGGTGTTGTTCCTGCTGCTGATCGTCATGCTGCTCCTGCTGCTGAGGAACATCCTCAAGCTCTATGCGGACCAGGGAAGCAGCGCCCTGGGTGCACGTCTCCGTACCCGCATGGTCCTCGGCGCCGCTCTTATCGCGCTCATGCCTGCGGTCCTGATGTTTCTTTTCAGCTTCCAGTTGATGAACCGATCCATAGACCGCTGGTTCTCGCCCAACACATCGGAGTTGCGTGACGACTCGACCCGAGTGGTAGAGGAACTGGCCGGATACGTGGCCAATAATGCCCGCGTAGAGGCGGAATCGATGGCGGTTTCCGACGTGCCCGATAAGGATCCCGCAACCCTGAGGAACGTTCTCAGTTCGCACCGGATCACGCTGGCAGGCGGGTTCGTGATCGTTTACGGCAACGATCGCCGGAAGATCGCAGGATTTGACGAACCCGGCGAGACCAACACATCGTACCTGGTGCCATGGCTGGACGAGGGCGAACAGGAGCAGGTGATCCAGTTGCGCGGAGATTTTTCCGACGGCCTGCTGCAGTCGGCGCAGCGCACCGACATGCCCATCCTGGTGGTAAGGGGACATGAATACGAATTGGGCATGTCGGGGACCGCTTCAGGCAAGATGATCGTGGTTGCCCTACCGATCCCTCAGGGTCTGAGCAAGACCGCGATTCGCATCCGTGCGGGGGCCGCGGCGTATTGGCAACTTTTCCGACTCCGGAACCGCGTACGTTCCAATTTCTTTCTCCTGCTTCTTCTGGTCACAGTAGTGGTGTTCTTTTCCAGCGTTTGGCTGGCCATGTTTCTGTCCAAGCAGATTACCCGGCCCGTGTCGGCGCTGGCCGAGGCCATGGACGAAATCGCTGCCGGCAAATATCAGCAAAGGGTCGCGCTGATTGCGACAGGTGAAATGGGAGAGCTGGTGCGCTCGTTCAACCACATGGCGGCCGACCTGGAGGCCAGCCGCCAGTTGGCGGAGACCTCCTCGGCCCAATTCACCGCGGCCAACCAGGCGCTCGAAGAACGGCGGCGCGAACTGGAAACGATTCTCGAGACCATTCCCAGCGGCGTGGTCACGCTGGACAGTGGAGGGCAAGTTCTGCAGGCCAACCGCGCCTTTGCGGTGCTGATGGGCCTGCGCAGCAGCGCGGAGGTGCGCGCCCGATCGATCGAGTCGCTGTTGCCGCAGGAATGCGCCGATGAACTGGCAGCCGTGATCCGCCGCGGTCACCGCATGGGCGCGGCGTCCACCGAAATCGAACTTCACGCGCGCGGCCGGGCGGTGCACCTGGGGGTGACCAGCGCGCGCCTCGACCTTCGCCATGGCCGGCCGGGAACGGTGCTGGTTGTGGAGGACACCACAGAACTGCTTCGTGCCCAGAGACAACTGGCATGGAAGGAAGTGGCGCAGCGCGTCGCCCACGAAATCAAGAATCCACTCACGCCCATTGCGCTGTCGGCCGAGCGTATCGGCAAGCACCTCGAACGCAGCCAGCCCGAGTCGCCCGGCATTATACGGAAATGCGCCGATGTGATTCTTACGTGTGTCGGCACGCTGCGCACGCTGGTCGATCAGTTTTCGGCGCTGGCGCAGTTTCCCGTGTCTCAGCCGCGTCCTTGCGATATGAACCAGGTACTTGAGGAAGCGCTGGGTCTATTCGCGGGACGGCTGGACGGAATCGCGGTCCAGCGCGACATGGAGCCGGGTCTTCCGGCGGTGATGGCCGACCCTGACGCGATCCGGCGCGCCCTGGCAAACCTGGTTGACAACGCCGCGGAGGCGATGCAGGGTAGCTTGTTGCGCGTCCTCGGCGTGGGCAGTGCACTCAGCGAGGATGGCACCGCGGCGGAAGTCTCCGTTTCCGATACAGGCCCTGGTTTGACCGATGAAATCCGGGAGCGGCTGTTCCTGCCGTTTTACTCGACCAAGCACCGGGGGACGGGGTTGGGCCTGTCGATCGCGGCCAAAATCGCGCAGGAGCATGGCGGATCGATCCGCGCAGAATCCAACAGCCCCAAGGGCGCGCGGTTTATTCTGCGTGTGCCGCTGGTCCAGCCGGTGCCGCCGCCTTCGCAGCCGGGCGCCGAAGCTGAATCCACCGAACCAATGAAGGAATTGCGCCGATGAACCATGTTCTGGTGGTGGATGATGAGGCGGAAATCCGCTCGTCGCTGGAGGAGATCCTGCGCGAAGAGGGATACGCGGTAGCCACCGCGGCCACGGGGGCGGATGCCATGGTTCTGATCGAGGACGCTCCGTACGACGTGGTGCTGCTCGACATCTGGCTGCCTGACCGCGATGGTCTCGATGTCCTTTCCGACGTCCGGCAGATGGGTCTGGAGCGCCGGCCGGAAGTGGTGATCATCAGCGGCCACGGCACCATCGAGACGGCGGTGAAAGCCACCAAGCTGGGAGCCTACGACTTCCTGGAAAAGCCGCTTTCGCTGGATCGCACCCTGATCGTTCTCAAGAATGCGGTGGAAGCGCGCCGTCTGCGCACCGAGAACCTCGAATTCAAGCGGCAGTTCAACGTGGGATCGGTGCTGACCGGCGACAGCGTGCCGGTAAAGGCGCTGCGCCAGCAGATTCGATTGATGGCTCCGACCAACGGCCGGGTGCTGATCTACGGCGAATCCGGCACCGGCAAGGAACTCATCGCGCGGGCTATTCACGCCGAGAGCTTGCGGCGCGAGCGGGTATTCGTAGAGCTGAACTGCGCGGCTATTCCGGAAGCGCACATTGAAGCGGAATTGTTCGGCTACCGCCACGGCGCGCAACCGGGCGGGCCCCCGGAGCAGCGCGGCACCCTGGAGCGCGCCGACAGCGGGACGCTTTTCCTCGATGAAGTTGGGGACATGAGCCTCAAGACCCAGTCCAAGGTGCTGAGCGCGCTGGACGACGGCATGTTCACGCCGGTGGGCGGCACGCAGCCGCTGCGGGTGGACGTGCGGCTGATCGCATCGACCAACAAAGACCTGGAAGAGGAGATCGCCAAGGGCAACTTCCGCGAGGACCTGTTCTACAGGCTCAACGTGGTGCCCTTTTTCGTGCCGCCGCTACGGGAGCGCAAGCAGGACATTCCGCCGCTGGTGCGGGAATTCCTGGCCGAGTTCGGCCGGCAATACGGCCGCCCGCGCATCGAGATCAGCGAAGAGGCCCTGGGCGCCCTGGCCCAATATCATTGGCCGGGGAATGTGCGCGAACTCAAGAACGTCATCGAGCGCATGGTCATTCTGAATCCGCGCGCTTTGCGCATCGACCGCAAGCACTTGCCGACGCTTTCGCACAAGGCGTCTTCCCGGGCCACCGAGGAGTTTTCCACCTTGCAACAGGCTCGCGATGCCTATGAGCGAGATTTCATCCTCAAGAAGATCGAGGAAGCTCGCAATAACGTAAGCCGCGCGGCGGAACTCCTAGGCCTTGAACGCAGTCATCTCTATCGCAAGATGAAGGCGCTGGGAATCGGCGTGCGGGAACAGGCTTAGTCGGTGGTGCGGCGGCCACGAGAGGCGCCGGGTCTAGGTGACGGCCATGTTCCGCACGGAGTGGAGAGCCTGGCTCTTTTTTTTTATCGGGGTCTTTAATGTCCGGAACTGGACGGCGCTTCGCGAAAGTGGACAATCCGGGGGTCGAACATCCGCCTGCGCTTTAGATTAATGAATCCAGATTCAATGGTTTGCGTTCCATTAGGCCAGCCTGAGGAGTGGCCTTTGCCTTGCGATAGACGGCTTACGTGGCGGTGTCTGCGGAGGCCAACCATGGCGTACTTCGAACGTGTTCGCGATGTTGTTTCGGGGCCCTTCAGCCCTGATGTGATCCAGCAGCGGATGGCGACTGGGTGGCAGTTGGTATCGATCGAGTGGCGGCGGGAGCTGCCTGACAGCGAAGCTCCTCCCGAGGGCGCGTTTGCCGAAGACATCCCCTACGGTTTGCGCATCTCGATGGACTGCAAGCGCCTCGAGGTGGACGACGCGGAGAATAAGGTCCTGCTGCTGATGATGGACCTTCTGGCCCAGGACTTCTCCTACTCGGCGATCGTAAGCAGCCTGAACGAGATGGGGTACCGCACCCGGGTGGGCAAGCCCTGGACGCGGGTGGCGGTGTTCAACATGATGCCGCGCCTGATCGAGGTGGGCCCCCGCATCTTCAACAGCGAAGAGTGGGAGCAGCGCCGGCTGAGGATCGCGAGGCGCGCCGCCCCCGAGCCCTGATCGGAAGCCGA
>DASXXV010000114.1:0-5175 GCA_036502905.1 Occallatibacter sp.
CCAGGGCGGATGGCGTTGCGAGAGAAAATCGGGTCAGACGAAGCCGAGCCCGAGGGCTGTGGCGGGTCCACTGTTGAGGGCGAGAATGAAGTATGACCCGATTTTCACCGCAACCCGAAGGGACGGGGCCGGTTTTCCCGATTTCGTTGTCGCTCGTCGTTAACAGACACCCGGTATGCGTCACTCCTCGCTCCTAGAACTCGAAAAAACCGGCGCCCGTCGCCATCGTCCGGGTAGCGTTAACAGGCCCTAGGAGTCTGTCGGCAACAGAAAACCGGAGTATCCCGGATCACGCCCACGTGACCGCCGCCACTCGCGAACGCACCCGCCAAAACTACACTCAAAGAGGTTTATGGCGAGCGGGATGGTCACGACAGAGCGGGCGGAAGCCTCCGCCAGTGGAGAGGCCGGTCAGGCCGGGGTGCCGGTCGACCATGCCCACTGGCGGCCCGCCGCCAACCCCTGGGCCATCGCCATCTCCGTCATGACTGCCACCTTCATGGTGGTTCTCGACTCTTCCGTGGCCAATGTCGCGCTGCCGCATATCGCCGGGAGCCTGTCGGCGTCGACCGACGAAGCCACCTGGGTTTTAACCAGCTACCTGGTGTCCAACGCCATCATGTTGCCGGCCACCGGATGGATCACCCGGCAGATCGGGCGCAAGCGGCTGCTCACCCTGTCCATCATCCTCTTCACCGGCGCCTCCATGCTCTGCGGCATGGCGATCACAATGCCGATGCTGATCGTGGCCCGCATCCTGCAGGGGGTTGGCGGCGGAGGAATGCAGCCCCTTGCCCAATCCATCCTGCTGGAAAGCTTTCCTCCCATTGAGCACGGTAAGGCCATGGCCGTGTATGGAACCGGCATCGTGGTGGCGCCGGTAATCGGGCCAACCCTGGGCGGCTGGATTACCGACAGCTACTCCTGGCGCTGGATCTTTTACATCAACCTGCCCGTGGGCGTGCTGGCCTTATTCCTGGCCAGCCTGTTCATCGAGGACCCGCCCTACCTGCGGACCAAGGTCGCGGGCAAAATCGACGCGCTCGGGTTCGGCCTGATGGCGCTGTGGCTGGGAACCCTGCAACTGGTGCTCGACAAGGGCCAGGAAGCGGACTGGTTTGAAGCCGACTGGATACGCTGGACGGCAGCGGCCTCCTGCCTGGCGTTTGTTGCCTTTGTCGCGCGCGAATTACGGAATAAAGACCCCATCGTGCAGCTGCACGTGTTCCTCAACCGCGACTTTTCCGTAGGCACCCTGATCACCGGCCTCTACGGCGTGGTCCTCTACAGCACCACCGCGCTGCTGCCGCTGTTTCTGCAAACCCTGCTCGGCTATTCCGCGCTGGACAGCGGCCTGGCGGTCAGCCCCAGAGGGCTTGGCTCCATGGCGTCGATGCTCATCGCCGGCCTGATCGCCAACCGGGTGGACAGCCGCCTGCTGCTGGCCTTCGGATTCTTCGTGCTGGGCAGCTCTACCCTCATGCTGAGCCACGTGAACCTGGGCATCGCAATGAACTCGGTGGTGGTGCCCAATATCCTCAACGGGTTCGCGGGAGGATTCATATTCGTGCCCCTGACCACCCTGGCCATGAGCCGGCTGCGCAGGCAGGAAGTCGGCAACGCCGCCGGCATTTACAACCTGGTCCGCAACATTGGCGGCAGTATCGGGATCGCCAGCGCGACCGCCTTCCTGGTGCGCATGGGCCAGGTCCACCAGAATTATCTCGGCGCAAAGCTGGGGCCGTCCGACCCATCCCTCTCCGCCGCGGCGAGCGGCCTGGCCGGCCACCTCATGGTCAGCGGCTCCGATCCAGTGATGGCGCAGCACCAGGCCATGGGCGCCGTTTACCAGATGATGCAGCAGCAGTCCTCGCTCATGTCGTACGTGGATAGTTTCCGGGTGCTCGGCTATTTGTCATTGCTGTGCATCCCGTTGGTCCTGTTTTTCCGGCCACCGAAACGCGGCGCGGCTACCGAGCCGACCGTCCACGGAGAGTGACCCATCGCGGGAGCCGCGGCTGGTATTCAGCTGACCCCTGATCCCTGATCCTGATCCCGTTTCTCGTTCCCTGTTCCGCTATGCTGGACCTGCGATGACACCACAGAAGAAATGGCGGGTGGCGGTCTATTGTGGCTCGGCGAACGGCAACCATCCGGCATTCCTGGCCGAGGCCCAGGCGATGGGAAGAGCCATTGCCGAGGCCGGCATGGGCGTGGTGTACGGGGGCGCCAACGTGGGTCTGATGGGCGCTGTTGCCGATGCTGCGCTGGCTGCGGGCGGCGAAGTGATCGGGGTGCTGCCCGAGGTGCTCGCGGGGCGCGAAATCGCCCATACCGGTCTCACCCGCCTGGAATCGGTCTCCACCATGCACCAGCGCAAGGCGCGCATGGTGGCGCTGGCGGATGCGTTTCTTATCCTCCCGGGTGGGTACGGCACGCTCGACGAAATGCTGGAGATCGTCACCTGGTCGCAGTTGCGCATCCACGCCAAGCCCTGCATTTTGATCAACACCCTGGGCTACTGGAACGGCTTTCTGGAATTTCTCGACAGCATCGTAATGGCCGGCTTCCTGAAGCCGGAGAACCGGGCCCTGCTGCTCGTGACGGCAACGGCGGAAGAGGCGGTCACGGCAGTGGTCAGTGGACGGTGAACAGATCAGGTTGGCGAGGCCCGGTCGCTGTTCACTGACCACTGACCACTGTGTTTACGGCACATACATCTGGTAGGCCATGCCGTTGCGATACACGATGGCGCTGCGCGTTGAGCCCCAGGAGGCCGGTGGGGTCATCACTGCTGGCGGCGGTGGTGCATACATGTACGTATACAACGGCGGCGGAGCGGGAACGTACGCGTACACCGGGGTGGGAGCGACATACACCGGCTGCTGGACTATGTAAACCGGCGGCGGCGCATAGACAGGCTGAGGCGCGTAATACGGTTGCGAAGCGTAGGTCGGCTGGGGCGGGGCGTAATCCTGCCGTTGCTGGGCATAGTCCTGCGGTGGCGGACCATAGTCCTGCCTGGGTGGAGCATAATTCTCACGGGGAGCGGACGCCATCGGTTGAGACTCGGGTTGGGGATCAGCGGGCGGTGGCGGGGCGTCGTTTCTGGCCGAGGGACGATGGGCGAGACCATACGGATCGCGATCCAGCGGCTGGCCTTCCGGCACCCGCAGGTCGTCCATGAGCTTCACCGTCATGCGCGTCTCCGTCTTCAGCGTCGGGCTCGGACCGCGGCGCGGCAGCTCGAGCAGGTCGATCGGCCAAAGAACGGGAATCAGCCACAGGACCGTGTCGCGGGTCGCATGGCCCTTGCCGAGAATGCGGCCCTGGCGGTCGATGCTGAAGCCCGGCACGTCAACCACCTTGGCATCGAGGGGAACAATGGTGTCCGGCTCAATCACCATGCGATCGAAGGTCAGCTGCATCCAGCCCTTGCCCACAAAGTGGCCGGGATCGCGGTAGTCCTCGAAGCGGCCGACAAGATAGCTGTTATAGGGGAGCACCGAGCGTCCCACTCGTACGGCATGACTGACCCGGCAAAGGACCGGATCGCCAATGTTCAACGTTTTGGAGGAAAGACGGGGTTCGGAAGTGGTGCATTGAATGAGAGAACCGGCCGGAAGGAGCTGGTCGGAGTTGTAGTCGGCGGCGGATAGTGCGAGAGGGGCGGCAAACACGATGGAAAGAGCTAGAGCGCTCTTCATGATGGTCCTCCAGGTCAGAACAGCTCGGGCGAGAGAGCGAAGCCAAACCTTTCAGGGTGTTGCCAATATGATCCGAGTGCTACAGACGTGCGAGGAATAAAAGAGACGTGCTCGAGTGGTGGCGGAAACCTTTACTTGTGTCCGTTGAGAAAGGCCGAACTTCCCCCGTTGTGCGGTAAAACACACGCACGCCGGGAAAGTTGCGAAGTTTTCTTGAGTAAGTGGAAAACTGGACGCGAGGCTTGGTGCGATCAGTTCGGCGCGCCGGTGGTTTCCGCGGCGGCAAAGGTGCATTCGCGGCACTGGCATTGCCGGCGCAGGTAGTCCCACGAGTAGATGCCGCTGGTGTGGCCGTCGAGCCAGTTGAACTGGATGGCGTAGCGGCCCACTGCCTGGGCGCTGGCGGGCTTGGCGGGCGGGGTGTACATGGGAAGCAGATCGGCCGCCTTCTTCTTCGGCTGGCCCGGCTTGCGTCCCTCCTGGTTGCGCTCCTCCTTGCAGGTGGCGCAGGGGCAGGCATCGCGCAGCCATTTGAAGCCCCAGGCGCTGCGGTGGCCGTCGGCCCAGTCGATTTCCAGGCCCTTGCCCTCGGTCAGCAACACCCGCACCTTCTCCGGAGTGACGGCGATGCGCGCCAGGGGGCGTTCTGCCTCTTCCTGTCGGGCGCTCTCTTCCGGGTTGCTGATGCGAATGCCCTCGTGGCTCATAAGTACAGTTTACAGGGGCTAGCGAGACGGCATGTCAGTGAACAAAGTGAAGGAGTGAAGAGAGCACACGCCGCCGGTCTCTTCTCCTCTCATTCACTCTTTCACTTGTTTTTCCAAAAATACCAGCCGGCCATGCCGAAGCCGATGGCGATGACGATCCCGCGCAGGACGGACTGGGGGACCATGCGGGCGAAGCGCGCTGAAGTGTAACCGCCGATCGCACAGGTGGCCATCGCCACCAGGCAATAGCGCCATGCGACCTGGTTCCCGATGACGAAAATGAGAAACGCGATCCCGTTGGCGGCGGTGGTGGAGACCACCTTGAGGGCGTTGATTTCGTTCAGGTCTTCAAAGCCGAACAGGGAGAGCATGGTGATGATCAGGAAGCCCGCTCCGGCGCCGAAGTAGCCAATATAGAAGCAGACCAGGATGGTGACCCCGAAAACCAGCGAGCGTCGCGGGGAACGGGCGACATAGGACCGCGGATGCTGATGACGGGCGGCCTTGAGCTGGTCGAGCCAGCGGGAGACCGGCCGGCTGAGGGCAAAGAAGGTGGCGGCGACCAGGAGCAGCCAGGGCACCAGGTGCATGAACGTGGTTTGGGGCGTGTGCAGCAGCACCAGGGCCCCCGCGGTTCCGCCCAGCAGGCCGGCAATGCCCATGGGGATCGCCAGGCGGCGGTTTTTGCGGATGTCTTCCCGGTAGGCGGCAATGGAAGTAACCTGGCCAGGCCAGAGGGCGACGGTGTTGGTGGCATTGGC
>DASXXV010000115.1:0-38110 GCA_036502905.1 Occallatibacter sp.
GAACAGCTTCTGAACACGGAACTGAACAGCGCAGGGAGGAATCGATGAGTTTTGCCGGCGGTCTCAAAACCATTGTGGTGGCTACCGATCTGGAAGGCCGCTGCGAAGCTGCCCTCGAGTATGCCCGCAAGCTGGCGTCAGGCTATGGCGCACGCATCATCCTCGCCCATGGTACGGATCCGCTAGACTACGCGGTCGTGGACGGAGTGCCCGGGCGCGTGTGGCAGAACCTTTCCGGGCAGGCGCGAACGGTACTCGATGAGCTCTCCAAAGACCTGCTCCGGGAAGGCATTTACAGCCATTCCGAGATCCGCCAGGGCGCCGTCGTCGACATGCTGATCGAGGTAGCCCGCCAGTACCAAGCAGGATTGATCGTCATCGGCACCCGGGGCTGCCAGGGTGCCGGGCCCATCGCCGTCGGGTCCATCACCGAAGAGTTGGTGCGCAAATCCAGCGTCCCTGTTCTGGCCGTCGCCGCGGATTGGAATGCGGGCGAGTTTCGACCCGTGCCCGGGGGGCCGGTGATGCTGGCCATGGAACGCAACGACGCCGCAAAGTCGGCCGTCGACACCGCCAGGTCGCTCGCCCTGGTCTTCAAAAGACCACTGCTCGTGGTGCACGCGCGCGGCTCCGCCGAAGTTTCCGCCATCCTGAACCCGGGAACCGCCGGGCTCGAGGAACTGGGGCTGACTTCGGGCGAGCTGCCCATGCGCATGATCGTCAAGGATGGAAGCCCCGCCGACGCGGTGGCGCAGGCTGTTGAGCAGCACAAGCCCAGCATCCTGGTGGTGGGAGTCAAACGTAAAAGCGATACTCCGGGACCGCATGGGACAGTGTTTGCCCTGTTGGCTGGTTCGCGGGTTCCGGTTCTGTGCGTTCCGGCCGAACCGGGGTTCCCCGTGGCAGCGGTCGCGGAACGGGTTTCGGTTACCGTCGGTTAAGGGGAAACCGCCTCGGGAAATTACGCCAGGCGGTGGGTTCACCGCACATGGCGGAACAGTGAAGTGGGTTCCGATTTGCTGCTCTAAGCAGCGTGGGTTCGTCAGGGGATCGGCCGGCAGGGGGTCTGCAACCGCGGAGCGCCGCTGGACCGATCGCCTGGCGGCATGCAAGGGAGACTAAGGAAGATGCATTCCGAGGCAAGATCGAAGCGCATGGACGCCGTTTCCACGCATCCGCTTGCGGAGTTGCTCGCCTGTCCGCCATCCACCAGCAGCCTTCTCACCGCCTCCGCGCGGACTATTGCCTTCTCCGCCGGGGAGGCGGTCTTCACCCAGTCCGGCACCTGCCAGGGTCTGTACCTGGTCGTTTCCGGCCAGCTCCTCCGGCGCGCCGAACGCCTTTCCTTGCGCGTCACCCTGGGCATGGCCCGCTCCGGAGATCTCGTCGAATTAGCCGCCGCCCTGGGAGACCGCGTCCATACCTATACCTTGATGGGGCAGACGCCCGGGTCGGTTTTGCTGCTCCCCATCGACGCCCTGCACCAGGCTTTTCACAGCTATCCTCCCCTGCGTATGAGGCTGCTCGAGGAACTGGCCCGCGAAGTCTCCCGCGCTTACCACCTGTGCACCCTCTCCAACCTCTCGCGAACCCGCCGTCGCGGCCCCTCCGCCGTGACCGTCTAGGAAAAACCTGCCACCTCGGCGAAAGGCAAAAATCCATTCCGTGGAAGGGTGCGAATTGCGCTATACTTAACTCCAAAGAATCACACGATAAGTATGGCTTCGTTCCACTCTCATCACCCTCCGGAAGATTGTCTTAATTGTGAGCATCGCCATCTCCGGATGTTCTGCAATCTCACACCCGAGGCTTTGCAGGATTTTGATGCGATTGGAATCATGATGAGCCATGCCCGGGGCGCCAAGCTCTTCAACGAAGGCGATCCGGCACGCAACGTTTTCATCATCTGCTTTGGACAGGTAAAGATCTCTTCCACCTCACGAGAGGGCAAGACCATGATCCTCAAAATCGCCGGCCCCGGCGATGTGATGGGTCTCAGCGCCGTTCTCGCCAATGTCCCTCACGAAGTCACCGCCGAAGCTATCGAGCCCTGCCAGGTGAAGACCGTGCGTAAACAGGAATTCGTCGAGTTCCTCGGGCGCCACGGCATCGCCAGCATGCACGCCGCCCAGTCGTTGTCCGGTGAATACCTCACCGTGTTCCACGACGCCAAGCGCCTCGCGCTTTCCGGTTCCGCCGCCGGCCGCCTGGCCCGCCTCCTCCTCGATTGGGGCCGCACTGCCTCCAACAACAAGCCCGAGATCCGGTTCACGATGGCCCTCACTCATGAGGAAATCGCCAATATGGCCGGCACCTCCCGCGAGACCGTGACCCGGCTGTTGAACCAGTTCCGGCGCGACCAGTGGATCTCCATCAAGGGCGCCAGCCTCACCATCGTCCAGCCGGATCAACTCGAACGCCTTACCGCGTAATCAAGTCCCCCATCCTTCCTTAACCCGCCTCAGCGTCCTCCCTGAAAATTCAACCCCGTTCATCCATTCCAATGCCGCCAATTTCCGTCCCGCTCCCGAAGGACCCCTCTGCGTTGCACATTATTTGCTGGTTCCGAGCAACAATCCATTGTGCGCAAGTTGCGGCATTCTCAGTTCGAGAACGATACGCATTGCATCTGGAGCCCACAGAACCTCAAAAATGCAACCCGTATACCCGCGAAAAACTTTTCTCCGCGAAAATGGGCTGTGAAGCTGTGGGCCGCGAGGTAAACCGTTCCGAATGAGGGGCCTGGAGAAAGCCACTTCACAGGCTCACAGCTAGAGACATCTAGGTATTCGTCTGCAAGCGGTTGCAAACAAGAGACTTCCAAAGACCACTTCACAGCCCGAATGTTTTCAATCCTGCCCCCATCTTCCCCCCGGCATGCCCCGTAGACTTCCGCACCACCAGCTTGGGGCTCATCTTGATCGACGAGGGGCGTGGATGGGGAATCTCATTGCGGATCAACTGCAGCAGCGTGGCTGCCGCCGCCTGTCCCATGGCGCGCAGCGGCTGGTGAATCGTGGTAAGCGGCGGATGATTGATGGCCGCTACGCTCACATCATCGAATCCCAGCACCGACACATCCCGAGGCACGCGCAGGTCGGCCTCCCGCAGCGCAAGGATGGCGCCGATTGCGGTCACGTCGTTGAATGCAAACAGCGCCGTGAATCGAACCCCGGTCTTGAGCAACTCCCGGGTGATCTCTATGCCTGGCCCGGGGCCCGCTTCAGAACTCTGCAACTGCACGACCAGCCGCGGATCGATCGCCAGGTTCATCCCCCGCGCCGCTTCCACGATCGCATCCCAGCGATGCTTCGTATCCGAGCTGAACGGCTGTCCGCGAATGAACGCGATCTCCTGGTGGCCCAGCGACACGAGGTGCGAAAGCGCCAGGCGGGCCGCTTCCTTATGGTCCAGCTCGATGTTGATCACGCCCTCACGGCGTTTGTGTCCCGATACCGCGATCACCGGAACCGGAAGCTCCTGCTCGATGCAGGTGTCGATCTCGATGATGCCCTCCACCGCCCGCGACAACAGCAGCCGCGGGTACTCCTTGAGCAATTCGGCGCGGTGCCGGTGGCTGACCACAAAATAGAAAAAGCCGTTGTTCAGCAGCTCGTCTTCTATGCCCGACAGCACCGCCGTCGAGTACCCTTCGCTGATCTCCGGCAGAATCACGCCGATCGTGTAAGTGCGGTTCGCCCGCAGGCTGCGCGCCACCGCGTTGGCCGAGTACCCGTGCTGCGCCGTCGCCCGCAACACACGCTGCTGGGTCTCTTCGGCAATGCGGTACCGGGCGCCCTGTCCGTTGACGATGCGTGAAATCGTCGCCGGCGACAACTCCAGGATCTTCGCCAGCTCTTTCAGGGTGATGGGTTTCGCTCGCAGCTTCATGTCAGTGCTCAATCCCCGGGTGGTTCGCGGCGCCGGCAGCGGTTAGGCGCCCCGGGCTGTTTTCTCTCCCTGTGAGCATTCGTTGGCCACGGCGCCAGCCGGGCGAGGAAATCCCTATCGCAGATTTGAAACTGCGGAAAAATAACTCTGCTTAATCGATTGTGCCAGAACCAACTTCGCCCGCTCGCAATGGCCATGTCAAGCTGTCCCGTCGAAGAGAGGGCGGCGCCTCTCGCAAGTCTCTGACTGCGGAAAGCATCGCGGTTGAGACCGTTCCGGCAACTCTCTCTCCGTCTGCCAAGGCGGAACACGCCACGTTACCCTTGTCCCATGCGCATTCGGATCTATGCCCTTGGTTTTGCGGTCCTCTCGTGCCTCCTCCTCGCCGCGACCGCATCCACACAGCCGCCGCCCCAGCGCGAGGACCAGCAACTCGATCAACAGTTGCGGGCCATCGCCGCCCGGCACCACGGCAAACTCGCCCTCTACGCCCACAATCTGCGCACCGGGCAAACGGTTTCGCTTTCGCCCGACCTGCCGGTAAAAACCGCATCTACTATCAAGCTCGGTATCCTGCTTGACTCCGCCGAACAGATTCGCGCGGGCAACGCAAGGCTCGACGAAAAGCTGGTCCTGAATCACGACAACCAGGTGGAGGGCTCGGGCGTGCTTGCGCAACTCACGCCGCCCCTGGCTCTCACTCTGGGCGACACCCTCACCCTCATGGTGATCCTGAGTGATAACACCGCCACGAACATGGCCATCGACCGCCTCAGCCTGCAGCACATCGACGCGACCCTCAGGGCCGCCGGCCTGAAGCAGACGTGGCTCTACAAAAAGGTCTATGTTCCGCCCAGCGGGCCCATGCCCGCCGACCAGCCTCAGTTCGGACTTGGCAAAACCACGCCCCGCGAGATGGCCGCCGTCATGGAGCGCATCGCGGAATGCCGCCTGGCTTTGGATGACTCCGGCGCCCTCCCCGGCGATGGTCCTCTGTGCGGCGCCCTTCTGCACATGTTGCGCAACCAGCAGGACCGAGACAGCCTGCCCCGTTACATCGAAAGCCTCGATACCAGCGAGCACGGTTCGGCAATCGCCAACAAGACCGGCGCCCTCGACCAGGTCCGCAACGACGTGGCCCTTATCTCTACCAAGGCAGGCCCGGTCGTCATCGCCGCCTTCACCTTCGATAACGCCGACCAGCGCTGGAATGGCGACAATGAAGGAGAACTAACCCTCGCCAAAGTGGCCAAAGCCGTCATCGACCTCTGGTCGCCGCAGGGCCTGGACTCGCACGCATTTCCCTGGGATAACCCCCTTCAGCCGCCCGACCGGCACTGAAATCAACCTTGTGCCCCGTCCCTGCGGGTTTCTTCTCTCGTGACCCGTGTGCCCCACCGATGGGCGCGCCTTTTGCCTGCTGAGGCGGGCTTCCGCCAAACCCGCCGGCCTGCCTTTTTAGTTCACAGCCTACACCCGTATTCCCCTGCTAGAATCATGCTTTCGGCCAGCCCCAGCCGGGCAATTTTTTGGCAGGAAGCTCTCATCGTGCCCGAAGAATCGAAGTCTCATTCCGTGACGTACGCCGATGCCGGCGTCGACATTTCCAGCGGCGACCGCGCCAAGGACCGCATCAAGTACCTGGCGCAAAAAACCTTCAATCGCAACGTCCTGGGCGGCATCGGAGGCTTCGGCGCCCTCTTCCGCCTGGACTTGCAGCGCTGGAAAACGCCCATTCTGGTCAGCTCCGCCGACGGCGTTGGCACCAAACTTAAAGTAGCCTTCGAAATGGGCCTGCATCACACCGTTGGCCAGGACCTGGTGAACCATTGCGTCAACGACATCGGCGTGCAGGGCGCCACCCCGCTGTTCTTCCTCGACTACCTGGCCAGCGGCAAGCTCGACCCGGAAATCACCAATAGCGTTGTCTCCGGCCTGGCGGAAGCCTGCAAAGCCAATGGCTGTGCTCTCATCGGCGGCGAGACGGCGCAGATGCCCGGGTTCTACACCGACGGCGAGTACGACCTTGCCGGCTTCATCGTCGGCGCCGTCGATCGCGACAAGATGGTTACCGGTGCCGGCATCAAACCCGGCGACGTGCTCATCGGCCTGCCCTCAACGGGCTTGCACACCAACGGCTACTCCCTCGCCCGCAAGCTGCTTTTCGACGTGGCCGGATACAAGGTCACGCAATACGTCACCGCCATCAAGGAAAAGGCCGGCCAGGCGCTGATGAAAACTCATCGCAGTTACCTGCACGTGATCCAGAAGCTCGTAGGCGCAGGAATGACGACCGGCATGGCCCACATTACGGGTGGCGGCATCACTGAGAACCTGCCCCGTATCCTTCCCAAGGGTACTGAAGCGCAGATCGAGCTGGGCTCCTGGCCGGTGCTCCCCATCTTTGAGCACCTCCGCGAGCTGGGCCAGGTGTCGCAGGAAGAGATGATGCGCACCTTCAACATGGGCATCGGCCTGATCGCCGCGATTCCCGCCGCCAAATTCACCCGCGCCAAGAATCTCCTCGACCGTGCGGAAGAAAAGTTCTACGTCATCGGGCGCGTAGTCAAAGGCGAACGCCGCGTGCACTACACCTAGGGCCTGTTCGGCTTCGTCTGACCCGATTTTCTCTCGCAACGCCATCCGCCCTGGTAGTGTTAACAGGCCCTAGCAGTCCGCCAAACAGGTGCTTATTTGCGAAAGCGGTTTTTGGGGTGTCTCCGAGCGAAGCCCTTTTGGATGTTGTCATCCTGACGCTGACCCTGAGCTGGCGAAGGGGAAGCGGAAGGACCGCTTTTCAGCATGCAGAATTGGCGGGATGACCTTCCACCTCACGCATTGCAGTTTTGAGGAACCCTCTTGGGAACGTCCGAAAACGCATTTTCCGAATCCCCGTACCCTCTCCGCCTCGGCATTCTGCTGTCCGGCCGCGGGTCAAACTTCCTCGCCATCGCGCGCAACATCCGCGAAGGCCGGTTGCCGGGCGTCGAAATCGCTGTCGTTATCTCCAACGTTGCCGATGCGCCCGGCCTGGCCGCCGCCCGCGACCTTGGCCTCGAAACCGCTCTCTTCATCTCCAAAGGCCGCCCGCGCGCCGAACACGACGCCGACGTGCTCGCCTGCCTCGCCCATCACCGCGTCGACCTTGTTTGTCTGGCCGGCTACATGCGCCTTTTGTCGCCCGGCTTCATCGCCTCCTATCCCAACCGCATCCTCAACATCCACCCTTCGCTCTTGCCGGCCTTCCCTGGACTCGAGGCCCAGACCCAAGCCTTCGATTACGGCGTCAGCATCGCCGGATGCACGGTCCATTTCGTAGACGAGCACCTCGACCACGGAGTCATTGTCCTGCAGCGGGCGATCCCCGTCTTGGAAACCGACGACGCCCACTCCCTGACCGAACGAATCCTGGTTGAGGAACACATCGCCTACAGCGAAGCCATCGCTCGCGTGGCCACCGGCGAATACCAGATCGTTGGCCGGCGATATGTGCGGAAATCCATCTGAATCACCCTTCCGGTGAAATGCTCGTTGTCCCATGCCTGTGCAAGGCCGGGCTGCCCCCCGCAGCACGGCCTTGCCTCACCTCACGGATCGTTGAATGAGGCGTTCCCCCCAGCCGCGTTTCTCTGGCTCTGCCTTATTCCACAGGGACCGGCGGAATCGCCGGCGGCCGGATCAGTTCATACGGCAGTGGTTCCCCGTGGAGCGCTCCCATCGGGTGCATCAGGCGACCTACGCTGCGCAGTTTCAGCTTGCTGATGTGCACATCGCCTTTCGAGTCCGGCAGCAGGGACTCGAGCACGAATGTTTCCGTTCCGTTCGATTTGAGCTCCCGATAGCGATACACGCCCACCGTGCCTTCGCTGGTTTCGGTTCCGCCGCTGGGCGTCTCCAGGAAACGCTGCGCGTCAGCCACTGTCGGGGCCGGGTGGTTCTCGCCGGGAGTGAGGCTCTCCGCGGCGTATGACCGTACCAGCTTGGTCCAGTAACGAGACAGCAGATCGGTCGAGGAAAACAGATCGGCCCACACGATTTCGCCGCGCACCGCCACCACCACGCCGATTGCGCCTTCCTTGCGCAACTGCGCCATGATCTCATCGCGAGACTTCATCAGCGGAGCGGCCGCTTCGTCTACCTTGGCCTTGAGTTCGTCGCTCTGCATGGCCTTGGCATAGCTCGTGGTGGGTGGCGGAGGGACCGCCGCGGCAAGGCCGTTGGGAGCCGGGGCGGCAGACATGGACAGAATGGATCCGTGCACCGAGTCCCACACCTGCTGTTGGTTCTTCGCTACCATCGCCTGCTCGCGTACCCTCGGCTGCACCATGAAACTGGCCACCGGCGCCTTCGACGATGCGCCAAACACCGGCGAGCTCTCGATCCAACGCCCCGGCTCGATGCAGAACACCGAGAGATCGATCGGGTCGGCGCCCGGATTGACGATGCGATCCTTCGCTATCACCCGATCCTGCTTGCCGCCCGTCACGATTTCGCCGGCCAGCAGCACCAGGGGCTGGCTGGAGTTATTCACCAGAACAAGGGTGTTTACCTGGTCCCCATGGAAGCCGCCGGCAATGATGGCCGGGCCGTTCTCGCGGTTCCTCACCAGGCCGCGAACCTTCCCCGCCTCGGTCACCTCGACGGTGCCGTTTTTCAGCCCCTCATCGAGAGTGATAAAGGACGCACTGTTCGCGGGCTTGCTGCCGGCGCGCACCACTGGAAACAGAAGCAGGTTGCCGCTCTCGATCGGCGGGAGCACCCGGTAGCTATCGCTGTTTTCCGCCGGGCCGCCGCGCGCACTGACCGCTTCCGCAAACCATAGCATTCCGCAAACCGCCAGCACGATGCCCGTAAAGCTGATTACGCCTTGCAGCAACCTCCGGCGAGATAAGGTGTCCAGATAGATCATGAACTCTCCTTTGTGTCCTGCCTGCGTCTAGGGAACGGGGCCTTGCCTCCTTCTTGCAGGTTTTTTGAGCTGAGCTTTTTGGAGTATCTTCCCAACGTGGAGATTCTGCCGAGCCAAACCGTGGGGACCGCGATACCGGCCGAGCTGGCGCCCGCCGCGCAATCCGCCATCAGCCCGGCGCTGCTCGCGGAATTGTGGCGCATGTGCGATGCGGACTCCTGCGGGCTCACACATCCCGAGTTTGAGCAGATGGTCCTGCGCATCGGGATGGCACAGAACTTCGGCTTGGCCGCCGGTCTGGCCGCCGAAGCAATGCCCGCGCAGCAGTCGGTGTTCTTTGCCGGCCTGCGCATGGCCGACCTGGTGCTGGCGCGCGCCTGCGCGGGCGGAAGCGAACGGGCCTGGGAGCGGTTCATTACTCTGTATCGCGAACCGCTTCTCAGGGCAGGAATTGCGATTACCGGAAATGAGACTCTGGGACGCGAACTGGCGGACGCGTTGTATGCGGAGTTATACGGGCTCACGTTGCGAGACGGCGAACGGCGTTGCCCTCTGGATTCCTACAGCGGCCGTGGATCGCTCATCGGGTGGCTGCGGACCACTCTCGCGCAACGCCATGTTGACCGCCATCGGCGCACCCATCGCGAGCAGCCTCTGGACGAGTCGGGCGATTGCGCCGCGACGCCCGAGGAAGCCGCGCCCGGGCCCGATCATCAGGCTGTTTCCCTGCTGGCGCAAGTCGTTCACGAGGCATTGGGAAAGGAGGGACCGGAGGAAAAACTCCTGCTGGCCTCGTATTATCTCGATGGGCGAAAACTGCATGAGATTGCGGCCGTCCTGGGCGTGCACGAAGCCACGGTAAGCCGCAAGCTCAAGCGTGTGACGTCTGCGCTGCGAAAGCAGATCGTGCGTGGTCTGGAACGAAAAGGCATGAATCGACGGCAGGCAGAGGAGGCGCTTTCGACCGATCCCCGAGACCTGACCGCGGCAGAGCACCGCGACGGTGCCGCGGACCGCGAATACCTCCGGCTGAAAGAACTGCTGCAAAGTTCGACACCAGGCCCGTTCAAAGAACAGACGGGCTCAACCAGGTCGTGATGCATCCGATGACCCAACCCGATCTCCATCCCGACGCCGATACGCTCAACGCTTTCGTGGAGCACGCACTCTCGGCTCCGGAGCGTGGCCCGGTTATCACCCATATGGCGGGTTGCAAACGCTGCCGCGAAATCGTGTACCTGGCACAGGCGGCCGCCGGTCCGGAGGTGACTCCGGCGTTCGCGGTCCAGCCGGAACCGCGGCCGCGCCGATTCTCCGCGGTCTTTGCGCGGTGGCGCGTAGCGCTGGTTCCGGCTGCCGCACTGGCGTCGGTGGGCGCCATCGTGCTCTGGGTGCAGTTGCACCCGGCACCGGGGCGGATGGAAACCGCAAAATTAGCCTCCCCGAGTGCTCCGCATTCACCTCAAGCGGCTCCGCCGGGCGTCGATTCCGAGCTGGCAATTCCCCCGCGGATCAGGCAGGATCGCGCTGCCGCGACTCCTCCCCTGAGCCCGCCCCCGCAGCCCGAACCAAGGCGCGGGCACGCCGCGAAAAAGCCTGCCCCGCCCGCCGCCGAAATAAACCAGCTCACTGCGGCTACGTTGTCGGAGCAGCGCCGGGGGGAAAGTCCGATCCACCTGGATGCGCGTTCTGCGGCGATGGCGCGCTATGTGCCGTCGCAGCCGGTCCCCCCGCGAGCGGTGGTGACCAGCACCCCGCCCCCGGCCCTGACCCCATTTGAAGCGAGCCCGTTGGCAGACCCACTTCGCAGTGCCAGCGAAAGGAAGCCCAAAACTGTAGAGGGACTCCCTTCTCCCGCGTCTGGAGCCGCCCCCGGACCCATCCCGGGAAACGCGGTCGCATTACACGGTCAACTGGCCCCAATTGCTGCCGGAGGCCCTGCCCAGATGGCTGCCCAACCGGCGCAACTGGAGCTTGCGCCCCAGGCCACGAACGGATTCGCGTTGATGCGCCTCGCCAGGAGGGCGAAGCTGCCCAGCGGCCTGAACACTGTCTCCTCCGCGGCTCTTCTCAACCGCCTCCTCGCAGTCGATTCAGCCGGCTCCGTGTTTCTGAGCCAGGACGGTGGTAAGCGTTGGGAGATGGTGAAGCCCCAATGGAGCGGCAAGGCGATCACGGTGCACGCTCCGGCGCAGAATGGGCATCAACTCTTGACCGGGACTGCAGCTCGAGAGGATTCGACAGCTGTTTCTGGGAATTCCCAAAAGGCTCCCGCCGAAGACGGGAGCGCAGTTAACGCTCCCGCCCCACCACCCCCCGCGGACGCGAACGCTGCCTCGCCCCCCGAGAACGCCACGCTCATCTCCACAGCTGCTCCCGGTCCCCCCACCTTGTTGTTCAAGCTGGTCACCGACCGCCGCGAGGTCTGGGTCAGCCTGGATGGCAAGGTCTGGAGGAAACAGTAATACGCTTCCTGGCCGACGCGGCTTAAAGACATCTCTCGTTCCGCCGAAAACAATAGGGAGAGCCCGGGACTGCATTCCATCGGGCAAGGGAGCGGGATGGACGAGGTGCAGGAAAACCTGGAGCTCCGGGTCGATTGGGCACACCTCAGGATGCCGCCATTTCCCCAGGTGGCACTGAAGGTTTTGCAGCTTGCCGCCAACGAGAACGTCCAGCTTGGCCGCCTGGGAGAGCTGATCTCCTCCGATTCGGCATTCGCCAGCGAAGTCCTCACCGTCGTGAACTCGTTGCTCTATGCGCCTCGCTATCCCATCCGGAGCATTCTTCAGGCCATCGAGGTTCTGGGGGAAAACCATTTGCAAGGACTTTGCCTCACCGTGGGGGTCAGGGCTTACCTGGGAAAATGGCTTGGGCACCCGACCATGCGAACCCTCTGGCGCCACAACATGGCTTGCGCGATCGTTGCCCAGCAGATCGCTTCCGCGGGAACCACGGACCGGGACATCGCTTATACCGGCGGCATGCTCCATGGCATCGGTTTGCTGGCATTGGCCGTGGTCCGGCCCAAGGAGTACATCGACCTTCTCGGCAGGTTTATCGGGACCCCGACGAATCTGCTCGACCGGGAACGCGCCGTCTTCGGCATCGACCATTGCCAATTGGGCAAGCAGCTCGTGGGCGACTGGAATCTTCCCGAGGACTTCGCAGCGGTAATGTCGGCGCCCCACCTTCGCCCGGAGGGCGGCCGATGGGACTTGCCCGAGATTGTCGGCCTGAGCTGCCGGATCGCAGATACAGCAGGATTCTCGGCCTTCTCGGCTTGCCATGCGCCGCCATTCCAGGATTTGCTCGACGAACTGCCTGCTCGCGAGCGCAAGCTCTTCCACACGGAAGTCGAGACGCTCTCGTTTGAGGTTTCCAAAAAGATCGCTGCCCTGGAATCGGCCTGATTCCTTCTGCTCCACTCGAGACCTCCCCAAACCACAGAGGGCCTTTCCACTTCTTTCACACAGGCTCCGGGCACCCCTGGATCGTGCGCCCCTTCGGGGCAGTAGTATGGAAGTTTCGGAGCGGCCTGGCCTTCTCTGCGCCCACCGCCGCCCCGGCCGAAATGGGAGAGGTCGATGGATAAACGCGAGTTTCTGAAGGCCACGGGAGGCCTGGTAGCGGCCAGCATGATGAACCGCGCTTTCGGGCAGCAGCACGCCGAGTCAAATCCTGCCCCGCGCACCAACTGGTCCGGCAACTACACCTACAGCACCGATCACCTGCATACTCCGGAAACCGTCGACGAGGTGCGCGAAGTAGTAAAGAAGTGTGCACATCTGCGCGCGCTGGGCACTCGCCACTCCTTCAATGCAATCGCCGACAGTAAATACAATCAGGTCTCGCTGAAAAAGCTTGACCGCATCGATCTGGACGAGAAGGCCCGCACCGTCACCGTGGGCGCGGGCGTACGCTACGGGGATCTGGCCACCGGGATCGACAAGCGCGGCTACGCGGTGCACAATCTCGCCTCGCTGCCGCACATCTCGGTCGCCGGCGCTTGCGCTACCGGAACCCACGGCTCCGGCCTGCACAATGGCAATCTCGCCACTCCCGTCTTCGGACTGGAGATCGTCACCGCCGATGGTGCTCTCGCCCATCTCACCCGCGAAAAAGCCGATCCTCGCTTCGAAGCATGGCCGGTTGGCCTGGGCGCGCTGGGCGTTGTCACCAGCGTAACTCTTGAACTTCAGCCCACGTTCCAGGTAGCGCAGTCGGTGTATCAGAACTTTTCTTTCGACCACCTCAAGGATCATTTGCAGGAGGTGTTCTCTGCGGGATACAGCGTGAGCCTGTTTACCGATTGGCAGAATCACCAGGCTACGCAGGTGTGGATCAAACGGCGCCTGTCTCCCGGCGACGCAAACAAATGGGAGCCCGAATTCTTTGGGGCTAAGCTCGCCAAACAGAAGCTGCATCCTCTCGCCGGGCACCCGGCCGAAGCCTGCACGGAACAGCAGGGAATCCCGGGACCATGGTACGAGCGCCTGCCCCACTTCCGTATGAACTTCACCCCCTCCAGCGGCCAGGAGCTGCAGTCCGAGTACCTCGTGCCGTTTGATCGCGGATACGAGGCTATCCTCGCAGTGGAGAAACTGCGCGACCGCATCACGCCTCACCTTTTCATCACCGAGTTGCGCACGATCGCCGCCGACAAGCTGTGGATGAGTATGGCCTACGAGCGGCCTTCGCTCGCGATTCACTTCACGTGGAAGCCGGAGTGGCCGGAAGTCAAGCAGGTGCTGCCGCAGATCGAGGCGGCGCTGGAGCCTTTCGAGCCGCGCCCCCATTGGGGCAAGCTGTTCACCGTCGCGCCGGAGAAACTTGAATCCCGCTATCCCCGCCTGAATGATTTCAAGCAACTGGCAAAACGCTTCGATCCGGACGCGAAGTTTCGCAACGACTTCGTGCAGACCAACCTCTATGCATGAGCTTCGCGCAAGCTCATCGGTAATTCTGGTAGCATCCACAGATCCTTAATTTCCTGCTTCAGGAACGCCTGCTTCAGGCATACAGGAGCCGAGTCATGTCGCGTGTTCTCCGCCTGCTTTCTCTCGTCGCATGGATGGCTGCGGCTCTACCTTCGGTTGCGCAGCCCGCACCGGGAGTCAGTCAGGAAATCCTCAACAGAATTCCTGAACGCATGCGCCACTTCGTGGAGGATAAGACCGTCGCGGGCGTCGTCACCCTGGTCGAGCGTGGCAACGACACCATCGAATTTGACGCCCAGGGCAAGGCCGACATTGAAGCCGGGCGCCCCATGCAGAAGGACACCATCTTCCAGATCATGTCGATGACCAAGCCGGTGACCGCCATCGGGATCATGATGCTGGCCGAGGAAGGCAAGCTCTCAGTGCGTGATCCCGTGGAGCAGTATCTTCCCGAATTCAAGGACCTGCGGGTTCGCACCAACACGGGACCGGATGCGCCCCGTCTCGGCGTGCCCGCCCACGCCATCACCATTCGCGACCTGCTCACGCACACCGCGGGAATGACGGACGCCGCGCCCGGTGAAATCAAGGACTATCAGCATGCGATGAACGTGCCTCTCGAAGAAGTCGTGCGTCAGCTTGCCAGGGAGCCCTTGGTCTTCCAGCCCGGCACGGCCTGGAGCTATTCAAGCGCGGGGATTGAGATTCTCGGCCGCATCATCGAGGTCTGCTCCGGGCAGAAGTACGAGGACTTCATCGCCGAACGCATTCTCCGGCCCCTGGGCATGAAAGATTCCTTCTTCTTCCCGCCTGCCGACAAAATCAACCGGATCGCGATGGTGTACGTCAGCAAGGATGGCGGTCTGGCGCGTGCTCCCGGCACGATCCTGGGCGGCGATCCTGCCCGGTACCGCAAGGGCTCGGTATTCTCCGCGCCGGGCTGGGGACTCTACTCGACCGCCGAGGACCTGCTCCACCTCTATCGCATGTTGCTCAACGATGGCGTCTATGATGGCCACCGCTATCTATCGCCCTTTTCCGTTCACCTGATGACGGAATCGCACACCACCGGGATTCATCCCAAGGGGTGGATGGGCGGCTCCGATTATGGGCTCGCGCTGGAGGTTGTGACTGACCCGCTGGGCGAACTGGCAGGACACACGATAGGGAGCTACGGCCACGGCGGCGCGTTCGGCACCCAGGGCTGGATCGATCCCAACAATCAGCTTATCTCCATCATGCTGATCCAGCGCGCCGACGGCGGCACCGAGAGCATGACGCGGATCTTTTTGAATATGGCTGAATCGAGCGTGGGCAAATAAGTAAGCAGGGGCCCGGTGTGCAATCCGCTTCACGTCTAGACGCGTCCCTCTAGGGCCTGCGTGAACTTGTGAGAATTGGATTCCCGCAGTTCTGCCCGACTCGCTATCCCTTGCGCCGGTACAGAACCTGGAAGTCGTAACCCGCATTCGCGGGAAATAGACCGGAGACGTGTCGCAGGCGCTCCGCCAAGGCCGGCGCAGCCAGTAGCGGATACTCGCGCTCGCGCAGGTCGTGGTAGTCGAAGTCGACGGCCAGCGAAAGCTGATAGATCGCCAGTGCATCGGAGAATGCCGATTCGATGTAGCTATTCCTGGCGCGCTCGTCGATGCCTTTTCCCGCGCGGTTCTCCTGGGCGCGGCGGCGTGTCTCCCAGGCGTCCTGGCTGGTTTCGCCGCGGACCTGCGCTTCCGCCTGCGACCACGCCAGCGTGGCGAAGCTGGCGGGAACACCGGCGGCCTCCACGAAGTTATGTGCCACGTTGATGAAAAATTCAAACGCCAGGCCAAAGCGATCTTCCACCAGGCGCGTCGAAAGAAAGACGGCCTCCGTGGTTCCGAAGGAGGCGTTGCGGTGGCAAACCGCGCGGTCACCCAACTCCACGCTGTAGGACGGAGCTACCAGGGTTTCGCCGGTGTCGGCAATGGCCAGGGGAACGAAGTAATAGGCGCGATGTGCGAGCGCCGGCGCCAGCGTGGCGGGTACAGCGCCCACCAGCCGCTCCAGGTCGCCCTCCGGAATGCGTGTCTCGCCCCAGGCGGCAAAATGGATGCCATTGGGGGTGGTGCCGACCTCCACCTGGGTGGCAACCTTTTCGGCATGCCATAGCTGTATCTGCGCGCTGCTGGCCATCGAACTGTATTCTAGACGAGAAGGGCGGGGATCGATGCATATCGCACAAAGCGAATATCAGGGCGGGAAGATCTTCGGATTCCCGCTTCGCGGGTTCGGACTGTTCACCAGCCTGCTGCTCTCCTTCGCCGCGGCATTCTTTGCCTTCTTCGCCTCCACATGCATTTCTATATTTGCCCTGCTGGCATGGAACTTGGGCGGCCATCATTACGTAAACTATGCCGATAGCTACCGCTACGTGGGGTTCCCGGCGGGCGTGATCGTCCTCCTTGTCGCGCTGCCGCTCTTCCTGACCCTGTGGGTGCGGGCCAAATTTCAAAAGTGAGGGCCGGACGATGCCCGTGCATACCATCCAGCCGGATGCCTTGAGTGAAGCCCTGAAAGGCCCCACCCGGGAACAGTTCAAGCAATCGCCCCAACTCCGCGCCTGGTGCGCCGCTCTCGAAGCCGGGTGTGTGCTCTACTTTGCCCGCACCCCCGTGCCCATTCCCCCGGACGATATCGACACCCTGCTCGGCCAGCAGCAGAGCGGCAGCCGGATGCACAAGAACATCTCCTACAAGCCGGATACCGACCTGCTGGGCGGAGTCGATCGCAAATCGACGCCCGCTGCCGAGGTTGAGCAACTGCACGCAATCATGCGCCGCTACTCGTCGACGGTTGCTGACTTCCTGTCGAAATTCCTGGGGCCATACGAGAGCCAGTGGCGGCGCGATTATGCCAGCTATCGGCCCATTGAAGAAAAAGGCCGCGACCTTCCTCTGCGCCGGCGCAACGACCTGTTGCACGTGGATGCCTTCCCCACCCGTCCCACCCGTGGAATGCGAATTCTCCGCTTCTTTCACAACATTCACCCCGACCGCACGCGCGATTGGGTCGTGGGGCAGCCGTTTGCCGAAATAGTGGGCAACTTTACTCCGCGCAAGATCCCCCTGCCACGGCCGAACGGGGTCGTTGCCAATACCGCCAGAAAGATGGCTGCCGCCACCGGATTGGCCAAGCTGGTCCCGCAGTGGAAGCGCACTCCTTACGACGAATTCATGATGCGTATGCACAACACTATGAAGGAAGATGGCGAGTTCCAACGCACGTGCGCCAAGGATTTTGTCGAGTTTGCGCCGGGATCGAGCTGGATGGTGTTCACGGAGACCGTTCCGCACGCCGCCCTCGCCGGGCAGTACGCGCTGGAGCAGACCCTGCTCGTCGATCCCCACGCGATGGTGACACCCGAATCAACTCCGTTGGCGATTTTAGAAAAGCTGGCCGGGGCGCGCCTCGTTTAAAGCGCCTTCATCGCGAACAATAGTACGAACCGCGCTCGCAGTCTTGGCAGAATGGAGCCCATGCTCCGGTTGCGTTTCAGGGAATTGGAAGCCTGATATCCGGCACTCACCCGAAGACGAACAAAAAAGCAGGGCCGATCGCGATGCGATCGGCCCTGGCTTTCTTGACTCCTTGTTCCTGCGGTTTTACGCGCCCGCCGGCTTGGGATTCTCGGGGTCATACTGGGCGACCCGGACCTTTTTCGCCAAGCCGAGCTTCGACAGCAGCCATATGCCCCAGAAGTTGGGATCGATCTCGTACCACTTCAGGCCGTGGCGCGCGGAAACCGGGTGCGCATGATGATTGTTGTGCCATCCCTCGCCGCCCGTCAGGAGTGCCACCCACCAGAGGTTGCGCGAGTCATCGCGGGTTTCGAAGCGGCGGCTGCCCCACAGGTGCGTTGCCGAGTTCACCAGCCAGGTGGCGTGCAGGCCCAGGGTGACACGCAGCGCGACGCCCCACAGCACCATGGCAATGCCATTCAAAAGGCCGCCCCAGATCCAGCCCCCCGCCAGCAGCAGCAGGGCGCTGATCGTGATCGGGAGCCAGTGGTACTTGCTCAACCACACATGGAAGCGGTCCTTGCTGAGGTCGCGCGAATAGCGTGCCAGCGCCCGCGTCTGCGCATGCAGCGACTCCCCGTAAAGAACCCAGCCGGCGTGCGCCCACCAGCCGCCTTCGCGCGGAGTGTGCGGATCGCCTTCGCGATCACTAAGCTGGTGATGCACGCGGTGCGTGGACACCCAGAAGATCGGGCCGCCTTCAAGCGAAAGCGTGGCACACATCGTCATCACGTACTCGATCCACTTCGGCGTCTGGTAGCCGCGGTGCGTGAGCAGGCGGTGATAGCACATGCCGATGCCCACGTTTACCGCTAAAACGTAAATTACGGCCGCCACCACCAGGCGCTGCCAGCTAAAAAAGAAAGGCGCTGCCATGGCTCCAATGTGAAAGCCAATCATGGCTACAAGCGTGATCCAGTTGATGCCATGGGGCGTGGTCGCGGCGCGGCCCAAGCGGAGTTGGAGCTGTTCGCTCGCGGGGACAACGTGCAAAACTACCGAAGCGGTTGAGCCCGGCGCGGCAGTCATTGATTTAGGCGGGACGACCGTGGTGGTTTCGTCCTCGGGAGAGCGGGTTGCGACAGGTGACATTCGTTAATAATTCCTTAGCGAGTGGTAGTACGCCACTCTAAATTTGATTGTATCTGACTTGCAAATCCATTGGGGGCAGCGAAGCGGGGGTGGCGAGCCGATTTTCACAAAAATAAACTTTTATCCCCTTGGGTGCGGGGAAATCACAACCCCGATTCGGGGATTTCTCTTCATTTATCACATTTTGCGATGGAAAGAAAACGGCAACCCCGACGACCTGGACGCGCGGCATTGTCTCCTGCGCGTGTTTTAGATCGCTGCGGCGCTGCTCGTTCCCGAATTCGGCGCTCGACCAGGCCGGGGTTTTAGTCTCTGCCGGTTCAATCGCTGCTGATTGTCCCGTAAACTTCGCCACCGGAGACGAACAGCTTCTCCGCGGTTCCGCGATAGATGCGATACAACGCGAACTGGCGCGAGCCCTCGCCGCGCAGCTCAAACAGCAACTCGCCGCGATTATCGGCCAGGGCATCCACCGCGTCCACCAGTCGCATGCGCGGGGTCTCGTCCAGATGCGCCATGTCCGTAACGCTCTTCAGCAGAACCAGCACGTTTCCGTAGAGATCAGGCTGGGCGATGATGGTCACGAATTTCCGGCTTGGCGCAGGTGCGTCCGTATGCGCCGTGAGCACCATGGTTGCCCCCGAGCCGTAGGCCAGTTCAAAGACCCGGAACTGCTCGTCTGCCAGGGGAGCAGGCTCGGCCGGTGCCGGCGTGGTTGGTTTGGCAGCCCTGTGCGTTGTCGTCCCTGCCCTTTTTGGTGCGGCTGCCGGCGTCGGCCGCTCCGTGGCCATCCCCAACGCCTGCCGCGCGATGTTCTCCACCGCCGCCTTCATCTTCTGCTCGTCACCCGGGTTGGCCCACGAAAACGTCCAGGGATGGTCGGGCCGGCTCTTTGCGTCCGATACCGCCACTGCTTGTTGCATATCGGCCGGCAGCCCCATCAGCGTGGGCGCAAGATCACCTCCCGGACCGCTCGATTTTCCGCGCTTCAGCTTGGGCCGGTCGGGATCGCTGCTGGATACAGAGCTTACGTCCCCCATCTCCTGCGCCAGTTGCGGCTTGGACTTCTGCAGCGTAGGCCGCTCCGGGTCGGGAGAGGGCGAAGGTTTTTTAGCGTCCGCTTTCTTGTCCAGTTTCGGGCGGTCGGGGTCGGATGGGGGCGCACTGCTGGAGGCCGTCGATGAACTGCTGCCGTCCTTATTGTGCAGCTTCGGCCGGTCGGGATCGTCGTGGCCCTGGGATTGGCCGGAATTCGTTGAGTCACCGCCCTTCGAACCGGAACCGGAAGGCTCGCCCGAATGTGGCTTGCGATGGAGCACAGGCTTATCGTCGCCGGCCTCCTCCTCGTCAACCTTCTGCGGGGCGATCTCCTTTGGCGCCTTGGGCGCGGGCATCGCCTTCCATTTGCCGTATCCCACCCACGTGCCCTGTTCCTGGCCGGCGTTCTCGATATCAAAGAGAGCAAAGGTCTTTCCGTTCTCCTTAAGCTCGTATTCCACTTCCCCAGTCAGGGCGAGGGGCTGAGGGCGCGCCATGTAGACGGCGCCATCCTGCAGTTTCTCCCCGTCGTACACGGCAATGGGAACCATTCGGCAGGCTTTGGGCTTGCCGGCCTCGCCGGTCCACTCCAATACCGACAATGCGCGCAGATCAGGCGCATCCTTGGACTTCTTTTTGATCTGCCCGGGATACTGTGCCAGCGCTGTCAACGGGACCAGCACGCCGGCGGCCATGGCCGCATTTCGAACCCACCGCATCGACTTCACCTTCCTGTAAATCATGCCAAAACCAATCAATTCAGCCCGGGTGACATCCGCCACCCGCCTCGGAAATAATGCATCCTGATGGCCCCTCCGGCCCTCCAAAGTCAAGCCCCGGAAGGAAAAGTCGCATGGAACTGAACCAGAAAGTAGCCGATTTCACCTTGCAAACTGACGAGGACAGAACTGTAAGCCTCTCAGACTATGCCGGCAAGCCCGTAGTACTCTTCTTTTACCCTAAAGCGGATACTCCTGGCTGTACTATTGAGGCCTGCGGCTTTCGGGATACCTTCCAAAAGCTCCAGGCGGCAGGGGCGGTGGTGCTGGGAATCAGCCGCGATACGCCTGCGGCCCAGTCCAAATTCCGCGCCAAGTACAACCTGCCCTACACACTCCTTGCTGATGTAGACGAGAAAGTCTGCAATCAGTTTGGCGTGCTGAAGGAAAAGAACATGTACGGCAAGAAGGTGATGGGCATTGAGCGCACCACCTTCCTGATCGGCCCGGACCGTACCCTGGTACACGTTTTTCCTAAAGTGAAGCCCGAGGGCCACGCCGAGGAAGTCCTCGAAATCCTGAAGGGATTACAGAAAAAGCCGTGATCCGCGGACAGTGATTAGAACCCATCTTTCTCGAGCCTCGCACACCAAACACTCTTCCGTGGCCCATCCTCGCGGCGTTTTTCGGGGGCCAGGATCGGATACCACGCTTCATACGGGGTGTCCCATCCTGGCTCCGCTAATTTGGGCGGGCAGCTTCGATCGCCAACCCGTCCGGAGCCGCTCTTGACCCAATCGACTCTCCCTGGCCAACTCCTGCCTCGGGGCTTCTACGAAAGCGTCCCCACCCTGGTCGCCCCGCGCCTCCTGGGTAAGCTCCTCATCCACCGCACCGAAGCCGGCCTGCTCGCGGGCCGCATCGTGGAGGTGGAAGCGTATCTTGGTCCCCACAACGATCCCATCGACACTGCCGCGCACTCCCATCGCGGACCCACGCCCCGCAATCTGGTCCTCTTCGGCCACGCCGGGCACGCCTACGTCTACTCCATTTACGGGCAGTACTTCTGCATGAACGTCTCCTGCGAGACCAAAGGACAGGCGGGTTGCGTGCTGATTCGCGCCCTCGAGCCGGTCACCGGCCTGGAGCAGATGGCGCAGAATCGGCGTATGCACTGGACCGGAACCATGACCGATCGCATTGCGGCGCAGCTCACCTCCGGCCCCAGCCGCCTCTGCCAGGCCATGGAGATCGTTCGCACCAGCCACAACGGACTCGATCTCGCCAGTCCCCGATCGGCGTTCCAGATTCGTGACGACGGTTTTCGGTTGAGCGAAGCGATGGTTACGCCTCGGATCGGGATCAATCCTTCCAATGCCGCGCTCGATTGGCCGCTCCGCTACGCCGTTCCCGGCCATCCCTGCGTCTCCGGGCCGCGAAGCCTCTCCGGCGACCGCATCTTTATCCCCTAGAGATTCGTCTGAACAGAAAAGACTTCTCTTCGAGAGGAATTCCCCGCTTGTTGCCATCTGTTTCCCTGTCCCGACCCGCAGCCGCGGCCGCCGTACTGGGCGTGGCATTGTTTGCCGTAAGCACTGTGCCGCAAGCCCCCCAACCTGCGCCGGCCGCACACCCCCACTTCACCCCGCCCCCGCCGACCAATCTCAAAGTCCTCCCCAAGACGCTGACCGGCGAGCAGGTGATGAACATCATGCACAAATGGGAAGGCCAGCTCGGGGCGGAGTGCAACACCTGCCACGCGGTTGACCCGATCAAAAAGATGCCCAACGGGCGCCCCGCCCTGAACTTCCCCGATGATTCCAAGCCGGAGAAGGAAACCGCTCGCCTCATGCTCAAAATGACCATGGACATCAACCAGAACTACACCTCGACAGTGAAGAGCAAACTCCACAATGAGGAGTCGGCCAAAGAGGTCACCTGTGGGACGTGCCATCGCGGCCACTTCGATCCGCCGGCCTTCATTCCCCCGCCGGAACACGAGCACGAACATCACGACGGACCGCCTCCCGGAGGAGAAAAGCCGGCGGTTCCGCACTAAGTCGACGGCGCTCTGGGGGTGTTCTCTCATTCTGCGGCTGGGATACGGCCACGCCCCAAGTTGTGCCGGATACGCCCCCCGTGCGCGTTTCGTGCCTACGCCGGCTGCAACTCCAGGAGAATGGCGGCGCCCTGATTTCCGAGATTTACGGCCGAAGCCCTGCCCTCGTTATCGCGAAGGATGGTCGCGCAGAGGCTCAAGCCCAGGGCGGAGATGTCCACCCCGCCCGCCGGCGGTACGTAGGGGTCGAAGGCGCGCTCGGGGTGGTGGAATGCCGGGCCGGAGTGGGCAACCACGATCTGTACCCGATCGCCTTCGGACGTTGCCTCGACGCGTATGGTGCGCTCTGAGCCCGGGCCCTGGTGGTCAACCGCCTCCATGGCGTATTGCAGGCAGTGCAGGACCGCCTGCCGCAACTGCTGCCCATGGCACAGCACCCGGGGTATGGCAGGGTCGACCTGCAGCCGAAACTGGATCGAGCGCTGCAGGAATTCGTTACGATGCAGATGTTCCAGGTCGGTCAGGAGTTCGGGTACCGAAACGGCGGTACGTGGTCCGACTGGCGAGCGGGCAATGTGCGACAGGCTTTGCAGCGTGGTGCGCATGTGCCGCGCTTCGCTGAGAATGGCGTCGATCCCTTTACGCGCGTACTCGTCCAGTTGGGGCGCATCCTCCAGGAGCGATGCATACCCGAGGATCACGGTCAAAGGATTATTCAGTTGCTGGGTAACATTGCTGGCGAGTTGACCGACACCGGCAAACTTTTCCGAATCGATAAGCTTTTCCAGCATCGACGTCTGGCTGCGGACCGCCTGTAACCGCTCTACGAGCATCTCCAGGGGCAGCAGGTCGTCATGTCGCAGCGGAGCCGTTACTCCAGGACGCAGTCGGCCCAGGAACAGCGCGCCTTCCGCAGACTCGCGGCCCTCCATCGGGATTGCCAGGGCGGAAGTAAATCTGAGCCTGCCCAGATCGTCACCCGGCGTCAGCCAGGGATCAAGGTCAACTTCCAGAGTCTGGCTGCCGGGCACTGCGGAACGGGAGAATCCCTCCGCGGGAAAACCGTACGCCGGGATCCTGGCGGCGAGCGCATCGAGCGCCTTCGCCGTCGCCCCGTCGAACCCGGCGGCTCCTGCCAGTTGGAAAACCCCGGAGGGCTGCAGAAGGAGCAGGGCAGCCTCGGCAAAACGGCTGTTCTCTACCACGGTCTGGCAGATCTCATTCCCTTGCCGATCGAAATCTTCAACCCTGCGCCGCGACAACACCAGCCCGGTGTAAGCCTCCATCTCCTTGCGGGCGCGCCTTTCCCGTTCTCCATTGGCCCGGTTCAGGTCGATCTCGTTCTCCAGCGCAAGAACAATGAACCCCAGTGCCGTGATCACGTCCGCCATGATAATGAGGCGAATCAGGTTAACCGTAAGGTTCTGGTTCGCTGAAATGGCCGGGAACGTCAGCAGAAGCGGACAGGCCCAGCCCAACAGCCCCAGGAAACTGATGGAGACTCCCGACGAAATCCGGCGAAACATGAACAGCACCAGCAGCGCCGATACCACATGGTTGCCGGATTCGGCCAGTACGAGCGGAAGGTAGAGTCCGCGACCCAGACAGAACCACATGGCAAACCCGCCAAACAGGGCACAGGTCATTACGCCGATCCATGTGGGGAGGTTGCCCTTTTCGAAATTCCACAGAAATCCCACCGTCAGCGAAATCGATGCGAGTATGGGAAAGATCCAGAACAGCAGCCCTTGCGGCGCGACGCCGTGGAATACCCCGTAGGCAAGAACCGCGTAGGCGATCATGGGGGCCATGTACGGGATCACGTAGAGCACTTGAAACTTGCCCACCCGCAGCCGCAGCGGCGAAAGCGAACCCAGAATGAGAGCGGAGCTCAGCAGCCCGCAGGACTGTCCCGCGGCTGCATGCCAGGGATGGCTCGCGTCGCTGAAGTCCCACGCTCCCAGCGGGTAGAGAAGCAGCATCCTTACGACGGTGAAAACAAATGCCAGAAACCAAAGCAGGGTGCGCGTGTCGCGCGAGCGCAGGTACAGCCGGCCAAACGCCGGGAGCAACAGCGTGGTCAAAATCAGCGCTGGAATCTGGTACCAATCGTGCATCGAAAAAGCCAAGGCGAGCGGGTGAACTTGCTCGAATCAAAACCGAAATCTAGCCGTAAATCCGCTGATATTCCAAGTTGATTGTCATGCCACCCCTCCGGGGTGTATATGCGTCTAATGTGGTAGACAGCCAATGCTTTCCGTGTCGCAAGTCCAAGCGCGTAACATGCATTTTGGGGATGGAGTAGCTCAATGAGGTTTAGAGGATATGGGTGGGGCGCTTTGTTGCTCGCGGGTGCGTTGAGCGCGGCGCCCGCGGTGACGCAGGACAAGGACAGCTTTACACCTATGCCGATGGATGCCGGATTCGGCCCCCTGGACCTTACTCCGCCCACTACGCCGCCGGAAGAAATCATCCAGAAATTCGCTGCCAAGGAAAGCGAATTCCGGGAAGCGCTCAACCACTATACGTACCGCCGTCTGGCCCGCGTACAGACCGTCGATGACGACAAGAAGGTCGACGGCGAGTGGTACCAGGTGGATGACGTCATCTTCGATCCAGCCGGCAAGCGCACCGAAAAGGTGGTGTTTGCGCCCGGCAGCACCCTGCAGAGAGTCATGATGACTCCTTCGGACCTCCAGGACATTCAGCGCGGTTATCCCTTCGTGCTGACCAGCGAGGAGATCGGCCAGTACGACGTCAAGTACATTGGCAGGCAGAAGATCGATGACGTCGATTGCTACGCGTTCGACGTGAGTCCTAAGCAGATCGTGAAAGGCCACCGTTACCTGCTGGGTCGGATCTGGGTGGATACCACCGACCTCCAGATCGTGGTTACTAACGGCCGCATGGTGCCCGACGATACCCGCAAAGGACAGGAAGATCTGCATCCGCCGTTCATGACCTGGAGGCAGCAGGTGGACGGGCATTATTGGTTCCCGGTTTACACCAAGGGCGAGGGTATCCTGCACTTCTCCGGCGGGCACGGCTACATGGGCGAAGACGTGCACATCCGCGACACCATCAAGTACACCGACTACAAACGGTTCGGCTCGACCTCCAAGATCATCTACGAGGGTCAGGAACTGTCCGCCCCAAAACCGAATCCGGACCAGAAGCAGCCCAACCAGCAGAATCCCAAAGACCCGCAAAAGCAACACTGAGGCGGCTCTCAGAATCCCCGGAGCCCGTCCGCGACACGGTTGAGTTTCATTTCGGGCCTTTCACAAAACGCATTCCGAAACCGAACTTGCAGTCTGGGCGTCGCATGAATTCTTTCCATGCCCGCTGGTCTTCCGGGTTACTGTCGGAATCATGCAGAACGGTCCATCTTCAGCAGCAGGGCTCGCTTCGGCAAGTGGGCCCTCATTCACAGACGCGAGCTTTGCGGGATTGCTGGCCTCCGTGGCTGCCCCGCAAGAGCGCGAAGCACCGTGGAATGACGACCAGCTCGCCGACGACATTGCCAGCATCAGCTATGAGCAAGCCCTTCGCGCCCACTCTCGAGTGCGTCCCCGGCCTGCAGATGCGGAACCCTTCCTCCAACCTGGCGAACATCAAACCAAATCAGAACCCTCTGCCGCAGACAAGCCCCTGAAGACGAGTAGCATTACCATCCGCCTTAGCGAGACGGAGTGCGCGCAATTGCGCCGCCGCGCAGCCGAGGCTGGAATGACCGTTTCCGCCTACCTGCGGTCCTGTACGTTGGAAGTGGAAAGCTTGCGAGCGCAGGTAAAACACACGCTGGCCGAATTGCGGAGTACTGCGGTGAAACCGGAGGCGCCCCAAATGGAAATCCGGGAACCCGGGCGGCTTTCTGCTTTCCTCAGAGGCCTGAAGGTTCTTCTCTGCAGACTCGGACCAACACGCCGTCTTTCCCTTCGCATTAATCCCGCCAATCCCTTTGCGCCTTTGCAAGGCTGAAACAAGCCTGGGTGCCGCACCTCGCGAAACGTACGTCGAGGCTGCGTGGATTGGTGGCACAAAGACTTCCCCAGGTCACGCTTTCACCCCTTGTCCGCGGCTACTCCACCTCGAGCACCAGGCACTTCAGATATTCGGTCTCCGGCAGGTTGAAGATCACTGGGTGGTCGGGGGCTGCGCCTCGACGTTCGTGTAATCGGACCCTGCGTCGAGCGTCGGCTGCTGCGGAGGCAACCGCTCCCTCCAGGTCGGCCCATCCGACGTGATGCGAGCAGGAACACGTGACCAGCAGTCCTCCCGGACGGACCATTTTCAGCCCGCGCAGGTTTAGCTCCTTGTAGCCGCGCAAGGCGCCTTCGACAGCACGCCTGGTTTTCGCGAACGCAGGCGGATCGAGGACGATCGCGTCATAAAATTCTCCGCCATCGGACCAGTCGCGCAAAATCCGGAACGCATCACCTTCCAACCAGTCCATATCGGCAGACAGCCGGTCCCGGTTGGCGGCCTCGTTTTGCTCGGCGACTTCGAGGGAGGCGCGCGACGCATCCACGCCGGTCACCTGGCGGCAGATTCGCGCCAGGTGCAGCGCAAAACCTCCCTGGTAGCAGAAAACGTCAAGCGCCCGCCCGGTTGCGCCGAGCCTCATCGCCCACTCAGAGACGGCGGCATAGTTGGCGCTCTGGTCTAGAAATGCGCCGGTCTTCTGGCCGCCATTCGCGTCAAAAAGAAAGTCCAGCCCATTGAGGCGGAAACTGGTACGGGTCAAAGGCGAGTCCGGATCGTGTGCCCAAAGCGGGGCCAGCCCCGGAGAGGACAGGCATTCCAACTCCCGAATGCGCGGATCTGGACGTTCGAGAATCGAACCGGGCTGCACTTCCTGCCGGATCACCTCGACGCAGGCTGATCGGACGGCCTCAGAATCCAGGCCGCGCGTCAGCAATTGCAGAATCACCAGGTCGCCATACTTGTCGGCGACCAGCCCTGGCACTTCGTCGGCCTCACTGAATACCAGGCGGCAGGCGTTGGTTTCGGACGTGAGCAGCGCCTTCCGCCTCGCGATCGCGGTTCGCAGCCGGGCGCAGAGCAATGGCAGCCATTCGGCCTGGCCTATGGCTGCGCGAGAAACCAGCCGAAGCGCAATCTGGGAGGATGGGCTGTAGAGGGCCGTTCCCATCAGAACGCCGCGGTTGTCTGCCACAGGCAAAAGTGCGGGCGGGTTTTCCTCGTCGGATTCGATGGATTCGATATCCGAAGCGTAGACCCAGAGATGCCCGCTGCGCAGGCGATCGGCGGCGCGCCGGGTAATCCGGGCGCCTGGAATGGCCCCGGAGGAGGCTGTGGATATGGCCGATTCGGGATCACGCCGCGAACTCGTTTTCCGAGTCTTCGGCGCGGACGGCTCCGGAACGGCTTGAGACGGAACCCTGGTTGGAATCTCTGTAGCCAAGCCCGCGGCCACGGAGAGTGCGGGGGTTCGATTCTTCGGCGCCTTCCGGTCAGCAGGTCTGGGGGGCTTGGGCGGCTTGGTCATTGGCTCCTTCGTTTCCCTGGGATCCGTAGAGAGTCGGCGGGAATCCGCTCTAATTAGACGAACAGATTTCAGCGATGCCAGGGACGGAGGCGGCAGCCGCCCTTTCTCCCTACCTGGCCTGAATGCTCTGCAGGTAGCGGCTCAGGTTGGCTGTCCTTAGGTCCGGCTCCTGGGAATTAACCTTGCTCATCTTGTTAAAGATAGTTCCCCACACCGGCATCTCGGCGGCGCCATGTGCGGACACATTCGTGCCGAAGCGCAGGACGGAGGCGATGTGATTATCAGGGTACTTTCCGTGATTGCCCTTTGCCAACCCGGTAAGGTCCGTCGGCTGTGTCCTGAGTGCGGGGGCCACCGGACCGTTGCCGCGTCCGTCCGCTCCGTGGCAGGGCGCACAGTAGCTGGTGTACATTGCCTTGCCGTTGGTCGCGTCGGTTTTTGTTGCAGGAATGATGACCTTTCCCCTGGGTTGGTCGGCGTAGCCCATGGTCAGCACAAGGGTGGCCGCCACGGCTGCAAAAAAGAACGCTTTCAGCATAATCTCCTCGGTTCTGGATTCAGGCGGTTCGATACAGGATGAACAACTCCTCATAGCGCCGCATCCCGAGGGCAACTCTACTCCTCATCGAGGGTGAGGCCGCTGTGATCGTCAATACAGAAATCGAGTGGTTAAGAGTATGAATTTAAAGCAGCTTACGCCTAATTTTTACAGGTGATCACGCCTCAATAAATTCGTTTGTTAGGTTCTGAGTTAAAACGAATCGAAGTCCGCATCTCGGGACTGTGGATGTTTCGAAGAAACAGGGATTGGATTTCCCCCTTTGCCTGGAATTGAGGCGCGACGGTAAGCGTGCGACCTCGGGCCCGGCTGGAAATGATTCTTATTGAACAGAAGCAGCCTATAATAAAGCATGGCGCCTGTTCAGCCTGCGTCCCCTGCGGATCCAATCAGTGTCGTTCCGGAACCGGTGGGGCAAATTGCGGTCGCCGAACGGAATGGGCACCCTGCCCCGGCCGGCGCGGAAAATGCGCCTCCTGCCCCAAGACCTGAAATTACTCAGAAAATGATCGACGCACGCTTTGAGAGCCTGCTTCGCCAGGTGCAGGCCAACCGGCCCTCCGAGGATGTCTCGCTCATTCGCAAGGCGTGGGAGTTCTGCGTTCAACATCACGCTGACCAGGAACGCGCCTCGGGCGAGCCGTACATCATCCATCCCCTCGAAGTCGCCGAGGTGCTGGCGGAGATGAAAATGGACGCGACGGCGATTGCGGCCGGCTTGTTGCACGACTCCGTCGAGGACACTCCGGCTACCAACGAGGAGATCGCTGCGAATTTCGGCGACCAGGTGGCGCACATCGTTGACGGCGTCACCAAGATCGACAAGATCCAGTTCGCCAACCGCGAAGATCGCCAGGCCGAGAACGTGCGCAAGATGCTGCTGGCCATGGTTTCGGACGTGCGCGTTGTCCTGATCAAGCTGGCCGATCGGCTGCACAACATGCGGACCCTGGAGCACCTCAAGCCCGACCGCCAGGAAGCCATTGCGCGCGAGACCATGGACATCTACGCGCCGCTTGCGCACCGGCTGGGCATGGGCAAAGTGCGCGGCGAGCTCGAGGACCTCGCGTTCCGCTACACCGACCCGGTGAGCTTTGAACAAATGTCGGCAGCCGTGGAAACGCGCCGCATGGAGGGAGAGCAGTTTCTGCGCGGCGTGGAAGACATGCTGGTCGATCAATTGCGTGAGAACAACATCGACGCGCGTGTGGAATGGCGCATCAAGCGGCTGTACTCCATCTTCCAGAAAATCCAGCGAACCAAGGGCAGCTTCGACCAGGTGTACGACTTCCTCGCCCTCCGCGTGATCACCCAGGACATTGCCTCATGCTACGCGGTGTTCGGTCTGATTCACTCCCTCTGGCGGCCGGTGCCGGGACGCATTAAAGATTTCATCGCGATTCCCCGCGCTAACCGCTACCAATCGCTGCACACCACCGTGATCGGCGACGGCGGACACCAGTTCGAAGTGCAGATCCGCACCGAAGAGATGCACCGCATTGCCGAAGAAGGCATCGCCGCGCATTGGAAGTACAAGGCCGGCGACGCCGTCACGGCCCGCGACGAGGAGCGGCTGAACTGGATCCGCCAGCTCGTCGAGTGGCAGAAGGAGATGACCGACCCCAACGAGTTCCTCTCCAGCCTGAAGATGGACCTCTATCCCGACGAGGTCTACACCTTCACGCCCAAAGGCAAGGTGGTGGTCGTTCCCGCCGACGGCACTCCGGTCGATTTTGCTTACACCATTCACACCGAGGTTGGCCACACCTGCGTGGGCGCCAAAATCAACGGCCGCATGGTTCCGCTGCGGACCAAACTGCGCACCGGCGACATCGTTGAGATCGTCACGCAGAAGGACCACAAGCCCAGCCGGGACTGGCTCACCTTCGTCAAGAGTCCTCGCGCGCGCAACAAGATCAAACACTGGCTCAATGAAGACCAGCGCCGGCGCGCCGTCGAGATCGGCCGCAAACTCCTGGAGCGCGAGGCGCGCAAATTCAAAGTGCCGATGGCCCAGATTGCGGACCAGGACCTGGGGCGCATCGCCAACGAATATGGAGTGGCGACAGCCGCCGACCTGCTGGCCACGCTGGGCCAGGGTAAACACTCCGCGCACCAGATCCTCAACAAGCTTGCGCCCGGATACGATGCCACGTCCGCCGAAGAGGTTCCCGGAACGAAGCCCATTCCCGGCAGTGAAGGCGCGATGTCCGAAGCGGTACGCAAACTGCACCTGACCGGCTCGGACTCGCTGCAGGTGGAAGGGCAGAACGACCTGCTGGTGTATCGCGCGCGATGTTGCAATCCCATTCGCGGTGAGGAGATCGTGGGCTACGTGACCCGCGGCAAAGGGGTGGCCGTGCATGCGCGCAGTTGTCCCAATATTCAGAACCTGCTGTATGAAAGCGATCGACGCATTGCCGTGGAGTGGTCGCGCGTGGGCGACAAGGTGGCCGGGCGCGCAACGCGCTACCCGGTGAAGATGACGGTGTTCTGCGACGATCGCGCCGGCATGCTGAAGGAACTGACCGCGGTGATCTCCGATGACGATACGAACATCCGCAGCGTGGAAACCAGGCAATCGCCGGATGGCGAAGCGGTCGTCGAGTTCATCGTTGAAGCCCAGGACCTGCGGCACCTGAACAAGATGGTGCTGGGCCTGCGGCGCGTCGGCGGGGTGCGCGCCGTACAGCGAACCCAGAAGATTTAGCCTGCCGCACTGCCTCACTTATCGGTCGGGTGTAAAGCCCGTCAATACGCGGGAGTTCGACCGGAAGATGTGATACCCGTCGAAATTGATATCGTTCAGCATGGTTGCATATGGCCCATAAATCCTGAACCATTCATCCCAGTTGGAAAGAATCCGCACCGACCGTGCGCGCAAGATCGAAACGCTTCTGAGCGGACAGATATAGTTCTTTCCGCCCATTTCCACGGGACCGTATTCGATCATGATGTCGGACCTGGACAGCGGAGTTGTGGATTTCAGATCCGACTGGAAGGCAAGCCGAAGAATCGCGCCCGTCTCCGGATCGATGGCGATTTCCCCGTGATAGCGGGGATAGCGCTGATAACCTTGGGTACCGTCTCCGTCCGGAAGGCAGCAGACTGCGACCTGGTAAAACGATTCGTCCCCGGGAATGACGTATCCAAACACGGCCACCCGTCCCGCTGAGCCTTGTTCCCAGCGGCTCCAGGTCAACTCGCCACGCTTATGGATATCGTCGAGAACTCCCTGGAGCACCGGACCGAATTCACCATAGGTGACTAACTCCGGATCTCCCAACTTCAGCTTGTGCGCTTTCCGATCCGTCACTTCAGAGCCATTGCGATACCGAACATTGGTGGTCCAACTGTCGGTTAAATGGAGCGGCTGGTAATTCACGCCGCCTTCCAGGTACATCGGCGTTTCCTGGTACCGACCAGTGCTTCGCTTGGCAAAAAGATCGGGCAGCTTGTGAATCGTGGTGCCCAGATAATCCCATGTCATAGCAAGCATGCGCGCCTGCTCTGTGGCATCGGGCGGAGCGGCAGTAAGAATCTCCTCCGCGGGCGGATTCAAAAACGATGACGCATCGGCCAGGATGCGCAACTCCTGGCGTGTCCGTTTGCCGTGTGCGATCTCATGCAGCGATGCCAGTCTGCGTTCGCTCAACCGTTCGGTCAACTCCACCCCGGAGAGTTGCCTTGACTTTTCCGCGTCGGATTCATCCAGTTCCAATATTCTCTGTAATTGCTCGATGGATATTCGCTTCGGAACCGGAATCGGGTCTACCGAGTAATAAGGCTGGTCATAATAGCCCGTAATGGTGCGCGCCTTGAGCCCCGTTTCGTCCACCTCGACCTTGAGGTCGTGATACTGGTTGAGTTGTTCGGCAGGAAGCGGATCGAATGAAATCCTGTAGTACGCGCCGGCTTCCTGAACACAGCTTTCAATCTCCTGCGCCAGGTCAAGAGTGGGATCCATGGCACGGCCGCCGCTCTGCACTGCGAGCACCTTGCGATTTAAGCTAATGAGGCTGGCCTCGCGCGGTGAATGCACTCCGGCCAGGTAATCCTTGTACAACTGCCCGCCAGGATTCATTTCTCCTACCGCGAAGCTGTACAGAACCACGTGTGCCTCGCGAAGCAGGTCAGAAAACCAGCAGATCGCGCCAAATAGTTTGGAGTCGGTTTTCAGATCCCCCACTGCGCCGGTTCCGACACCCCATCCCGGTCCAATCCATAACAGCAGCTTTCTGCCTGCCCTCCGCCTCGCGCTCGTCGCAATCTGTCCCAGTGCCTTTAACGCGTATTCCGACCGGTTCGTTATCTCTCCCGTACCTTGATGCCAGGCGGCGTTGCGGCGGATCAGGCTGAAACTGTGGTGCTCAATCTGGCTGGCGAGCGACTTCCCGTCGCCGGAAGGATGGGTTATCGTCCACAGCCCCGTTTCCGAAAGCTCAAATACGGATACGGGTCGAGTTAGGCGTCCGCTGTCCTTCCGCAAAAAGAATTCGACGGCGTTGCGCTCGTTGCGCGCCAACTCCGGCGGCAGTTCAATCGTATCGATCAGCAGAATGATTTCGACGGCCGGCTCGGAGCCCAGTCTTAAACCATTGAAAGCGTCGAAGGAAAGAATCTTCTGGTCGTGTCCATCCTCAAGCAGGCGAAAATCCGAAAGGTTCAGGCCCGCGGCCGGTTTCCCAGCCTTGTCCGTCACCATCACGTCCAGTTTGATGAGTCCTTCCGCCCTGTCTGGCGCGGTGTGAGTGATCCCCGCCAGGGAGGTGTCAGGTGCGGGCTGGGCATCCGCTTGTGCATACACACCCGTCAGGCCGGCAACCAATAGCACAACCCTTGGGCATAGTCGCAGGTTCATCCCCGAGGTCACTCGAATAGCCCCGAGTGAACGTGAGGCGAGTATACGCTTCGGACCGTTCGTGCTCGCCTTGCACGCACCGGCATCAACGATCTCATGGGCTGAGCAGCCTGCTATGGTTGATTGCCCGAGCCAAGCAGCTTCGCCGCCTGCTTCAACAAATCCACTTCGCGCTCGAGCGCACTCGCACTCCGCCTGATCTGCTCATCGGCTTCTGCCCAGCGCTTCTGCTCGATAGCTTCGCGAACGCCTGGAATCGTCTTGACACCGTATCCCGTGTAGAAGCCGGGCGCATAGAGCACATGCTGGAACCATGGGCGATTCGGCAGTCCCTGCTCATCCGTTAAAACCCGCTCAGTGCGCAGCAGGTCAGTATTCAACTCCGCGGAGCCGTGGCCGGAAGCCGCATCCATCGCCTTGTCATACGCCTGGGCCGCCTCAGTCAGGTCATCCGACGCCTGCTCAAGCGGTGCAAAATTGAGATACGGCGGGATGTCCTCAACCTTCGGCGGAACAAGCGTCTTCTTTGGATCCTTGAGTGCGTCATAAACGCCCTCTGATATCTCGCGGTTGCGTTCCTTGATCTCGTCGCGCTTGTCGGTGGCCAGGGTCTTGAGCTGCGTGAGATACAAATGCACGGTGTCGGCGAGATCGGCGAACTCGAAGGGAAGCACGTCCGCGTCAGCCATGCGCATCATCATGGTGCCGGCGGTCTGAGCCAGCGCCCGGCCATAGCTGAAATCCGTATCCTGGAAATGCGTGTACCAGTAGAAGTCGTCGTAGATCGAGTGATACTGGCCGCCTTCGTCTTCGCCGCCATAGCCAAGATTGACGCTGGCCACTCCCAGATGATCTACGAACACGGTGTAGTCGGAACCGGAGCCGAGCGCGGGAATGCGCAGGTCGGCGCGGGAGCGAATTTCATCGCGATCCTTGCCCTTTGCCCGCGAAATATCCACCATGCGCGTCCGCTTCCATACGCTCATCTTTGTTTCGGGATCGTCGATGTCCTTGGCGACCTCATTCACGAAATTCTCCAGCGAGTGCGTGCCGCCGGCGTGGAAATAGCCCCGCCCGTTGCCATCGGAGTTGAAGTAGGCCACCGCGTGCTGCTTCAGCTCTTCAGCGTGTGTCTCCGCCCACTCCGTTGATCCCAGCAGCGCCGGCTCCTCCCCGTCCCAGAAGCAGTAGAGGATCGTTCGCTGGGGCTTCCAGCCCTGCTTAAGCAATTCGCCGAGCGCCCTGGCCTCCTCCAGTTCCGGGCTCGTGCCCGACAGCGGATCTTCAGCCCCGTTCACCCATGCATCGTGATGATTGCCGCGAATCACCCACTGGTCGGGATACTTTGTGCCCGGGATCCGCGCGATGACGTCATAGAGCGGCTTGCGGTCCCAGTTGAAGCTGACCGCGAGATGGGCTTTGGCTTTGCTCGGACCCGCATGGTAGGTGATCGGTAAGGCGCCGCGCCACGCCTGCGGCACCGTCTCCCCTTCCAGAGCCTTCAGGAACGGCGTCGCGTCTGCATAGGAAATAGGTAGAACCGGAATTTTGGTGATGGTCTGAACCTGGTCGAGGGGAATCAGCTTTGCGCCTTCAACTGACCCCACTCCGGGCGTCTGCGGATCGCCGGGATAGACCGGCATGTCCATCACGCTGCCACGCTGGGCGCCTTCTGGCGGCCTCATCGGTCCGGCCGGAAACGGATCGCCCTGTACATAGCCGTCTTCGGCAGGATCGGAGTAGATGATGCAGCCCACCGCTCCATGCTCTGCCCCGACTTTCGGCTTGATGCCCCGCCAGCTGGCGCCGTAGCGAGCGATAACGATAGCGCCTTTCACGCTGATGCCCATCCGGTCCAGGACTTCGTAATCTTCCGGGCGGCCGTAGTTCACATACACCAGCGGCGCCGTCACGTCCCCATCTCGGGAGTACGCGTTGTACGTCGGTAGTTGTTCTGAAGATTGGTTCGAGGTCGGGTCGACGCTGACAACTGGTTCCTGTAGCTTCGCCTTGAAAGGCGCTGGTCCCTCGAGTTCGAGCAAACGCACCTTGGGCGTGGGGAATAGAGCGGTGAATGTCTCGATTTGCGCATCCAGCCCATAAGATTTGAGCTGCGCGAGGAGCCACTCGGCGTTGTCCTTGTCGTATGGCGAACCGACATGATGCGGTCGGGCGGAGAGCCGCTTCATATTTTCACGGATGCGGTCGCGATCGGGAATCCCACGCAGCTTCTGCTCCCATTGAGCTTCGGTGGCGGCGCTCTCGGTGGTGTATCCACGGAACGAGTGCGCGGAGTCGGTGGGGTGGTTGGCGGCAGCAAACAACAGCGCTATTGCAAAGGTCAGGCGCATGGGAGAAACCTCGCGGGGAAATGACGGGCGGGACCTGCTTGGGAGTAATCATCACATACGGCGCGCGCGGATCGTCCCCAGTTTTGTTTGGCTGAGAACCAATGAACCTGATCCTCCATCCCCACTCGCCTCGTGCCGCTCACGATTGGAATTCGGCATGCCTACCGCGCGACCCTCGTTTCCCTCGTCACGAACGCAAAGCGCACTGACCTTTGCGTCCGCGCAGTCCATCAGGGAGAAATGCGGGTTGATGTACATGTTCGTGAGCACGTGCTGAAGATGGACTATCCGGGGGAATATGGCCGCCCACGCTTGGTTTTGCGAAATCCTCAGTGCATGGCTGAGGCGCCGGGGCCCTGGCCGGGACGGTTCTTGTTCAGCATGAAGGCGAGCACGACGAGGCACACCGACATCCACGACAACTCGATGTAGACGTCCTGGTAGCCCTGCGTGGCGGCCTGCTGATTGAGCTGGTTGTAAATCGAAGCCAGCGCGCGGCCGGCGCCGTTGGCGCCGCCGAAAAGCCCCTGCAGGGCATTCAAGTGCTGGTCATAGCCGGGCAATCCGGCCTGCATGGCCGACTGCAGATGCTGCTGGTGCCACAGCGAGCGAGAGGTCACCTGCGCGTTGGTAACAGCGATCAGAATGCTCCCCCCGATATTTCGGGCGAAGTTGATCAGTCCGGCCACCTGGTTGCTCTCTTCTTTCGGAAGGCCTACGTAGGCCGCGTTCGTAATCGAAATGAAGCAGAACGGCAGCGGAAGCATCTGCACTACCCTCAACCAGGATCCCTGAGCAAACGTCATGTCCAGGCTGGTGACATGGGCGGCATAGCGGAAAGTGAAGGTAAACAGCGCGAATCCCAACACCGCCAGGGTCCGCGCGGAGACTTTACTGGTGGCGTAGCCGGCAAGCGGCATGACGATCACGAGAGCGAAGCCTCCCGCGGTGAGGGCCATGCCCGCGGTGGTCGCAGTGTATCCCAGCAGCTCCTGCATGAACTGCGGCTGCAGCACGGTATTCGCGTTCAGCACGCCGCCCACCAGCATCATCAGAAAACAACAGATGGCGAAGTTCTTAAAGCGGAACAAACGTAGATTTATGATCGGCTTGTCCGTGTGCAACTCCCACAGGACAAGGGCCACCATACCGCCTACGAACAGGACCGCGAAAAAGCGGATAAAGCCGGACGCGAACCAATCGTTCTCCTCGCCCTTGTCCAGCATGATCTGCATACCGCCCATGGCGATCGAGAGGAAGCTCAACCCCAGAAAGTCCATGTTGAGAAGGCGCGAGCGGTCGGGCTTGATCCATGGCGGATCGTCGATGAGCCGCGTTACCAGTACAAATGCGAGGAAGCCGACGGGAATATTGATGAAGAAAATCCACCGCCAGGAGTAATTGTCCGTGATCCAGCCCCCCAGCGTAGGTCCGATCGATGGCGCAAGCACTGCCACCAGGCCGTAAAGAGCAAAGGCCTGGCCGCGTTTGTGCGGCTCGAACGAATCCGCCATGATGGCCTGGGCCATCGGCTGCAATCCACCGCCGCCGGCGCCCTGCAGAACGCGGAAGACCAGCAACAGCGGCAAAGACGGTGCCGCCCCGCAAAGAAAACTGGCGACGGTGAAAATCACAATACAGAACAAAAAGAAATTCTTCCGCCCCATAACGGTCGAGGCCCAGGCGCCCAGCGGGAGGACAATGGCGTTGGAAACCAGGTAGCTGGTCAGGACCCACGTGCCCTGGTCGGTGCTGGCTCCCAGGCTGCCCGCGATGTGAGGCAGGGCGACGTTCGCGATGGAGGTGTCGAGCACCTCCATGAACGCCGCCAGCGCCACCGTGGCCGCGATCAGCCAGGGATTGGTGCGCGGCTTCCACATGGCTTGCGCAATGGAAGCGGGCGGCGCCGGGGCGGCGGGAGCGCGAGTGCCCGAGAGCGCAACTCCACCAGCCGGCGCGGAACCTGCCGGAACGCTTGGTTGCAAATCAGCCAATCGACTTCTCCTGGTTCGGACTCTGCTTCACGCTCGCTTACGTCTCAGGGGATCCAAAGAACGCGTTCGGAAGAAAACTAGTCACTACGAAGGGACAAGCGCCGGTACGCTAAACCCAAAACTCTATTCCTCAGCTTAGATTCTATTCAAGGGGTATCGGGTTCACGGTTTGTGGCGGAGGCGAGCACGCTGTTTTGGTTGGCGAGACGGCGCGTCAAGCGCGGTTTCTTGCCGAATGCCGTGGGGGGAACCAGGGCGGCCGGCGATTCGCCGTCTAAAGTGACGGATCCTCGTCGAATGCGCGGAGGGCCTCGTCCTTCCCGGCCACCGTCATCCAGCAGACTGCGGCCTTCTTCAGTAGTCCGCACGGGATCGCGACGCTGAACGGCAAATCGTCAATAGTAAAATCCAGCTCCCAGCTTTCATGCGCGCCAAGTCTAGCACCGGCTTCAACTACTTGAGCAGGGCGACAGAAAACGCCGAAACTATACCGCCCGCCGCGAAAATCATGCCCAATATCCAATAAATGCGGCTGTGGGTGAGAAGGGTAACGGAAGTGATCACGAGCCCGATTTCGAGGAGGGTCTCGGCAAGATCGAAACGGTTGCCGCGCGCCTCAGCTTCCTCC
>DASXXV010000116.1:0-4568 GCA_036502905.1 Occallatibacter sp.
CCGAAGTTGTAGCGTGCAAATACCGAGCGCGCCGCCGCCTCGATCCGGTTCCACAACGCCGTTTCCGGCGGCAGAAGATCGCGCGTCCCGCGCACCGCTTTCAATGTGGTCATAGAATTCCAGTTTAATCGTTCCACTAACCAGCTCTGATAGCCGTCCTGCTTGGTTGTACATTGGCGAAGGGCTCGATCGCGAGCGCATGTCAGGAGGTTCGAGGTTGTTTCACGTGGTCCTGGAACCTGATGAGGACCGCTGGATCGTCGTCGAGTGTTAGAGGAACGCTACGCCCTCTTCCTGATCGCCTCTCTCAGCGTCTTAATACGACTCTCGTGTTTCGTGCAGAGTTTACACCATTCCCAACCTTGCATCCTCGCTTCGCCACTGGCATCCAAGACGCCATGGAATACAGACTGCTGGGAGGCTCCGGCCTCAAGGTTTCTGCTCTCAGCTTCGGCGCTGCCACGTTCGGCGGCGCCAATGAATTCTTCAAGGCCTGGGGCGAGACGGATGTTGCCGAAGCCACCGGCCTCATCGATGTTTGCATGGAAGCCGGAGTCAACCTCTTCGACACCGCCGACGGCTACTCCGACGGCCGCTCGGAGGAAATCCTCGCCAGGGCTCTGGGCGCGCGCCGCAACAACGTCCTCCTTTCCACCAAGGCCTATTTCCCCACCGGCGCCGGTCCCAACGACCGCGGCACCTCCCGCTATCACCTTCGCCGCGCGCTGGAAGACAGCCTGCGGCGGCTCGACACCGATTACGTCGACATCTACCACCTGCACGGCTTCGACGCCCTAACCCCGATGGAAGAAGTGCAGGACACGCTCAACTCGTTCGTCCATGAGGGGAAGGTGCGCTACATCGCCTGCTCCAACTTCTCCGGATGGCACCTGATGAAGTCGCTGGCCATCGCCGACCGCAACGGGTGGACGCGCTTCGTCGCCCACCAGGTTTACTACTCGCTGATAGGCCGTGAATACGAGTGGGAATTGATGCCCCTGGGAATCGAAGAGAAGGTCGGCGCGCTGGTATGGAGCCCGCTAGGCTGGGGCCGTCTCACCGGCAAAATCCGCCGCGGCCAGCCGCTTCCGGAGGTCAGCCGCCTGCATAAGACCGCCGACGCCGGGCCGCCGGTCGCCGACGAGTACTTGTATGGCGTCGTCGATGCGCTCGATGCAGTCGCGAAAGAAACCGAGAAGACCATTCCGCAGATCGCGCTGAACTGGATCCTGCAGCGGCCCACGGTCTCGTCGGTGATCATTGGCGCCCGCAATGAGCAGCAACTCCGGGACAATCTCGGCGCCGCAACCTGGACCCTGACCGCAGAGCAGATCGCGCTCCTCGACAAGGCCAGCGCCGTCACGCCGGTCTACCCCTACTGGCACCAGCGCAACTTTGCCGAGCGCAATCCCCTGCCGGTGTGAAGAACAGGGAACATGGAATAGGGAACAGATCTATTTCCTGTTCCCTTGCTTACTCTTCTCTCAGCACCCTCACCGGGTCCACGCGCGCGGCGCGCACCGCGGGCGCGAGCGACGCCACCGCCGCCACCAGCAGGACGAATATCACTACCCCGGCATAGGTCGCCGGGTCCACCGCGGACACGCCGTACAGCATGCTGGTCAGAAATCTTGAGCAGGCCAGTGCCAGCGCCAATCCCGCCACGCACCCCGCGACTGTCGCCCGCAGGCCCTGCAGCAGGAAGCGCGCGATGATCTGCCTGCGCAACGCGCCCAGCGCCAGTCGAACGCCCACTTCCCGCTGGCGCAAGCGGCCGAGATAGCTCAATGTGCCGTAAAGTCCGATGCAGGCCAGCGATACGGCGGTCAGCGCGAACAGGCTCAGCAGCCGCGTGCGCAGGCGATTTTCGGAGAAGCTCTCTTCCAGGTGCGCCTGGAGCGGCATCATTGCGTACACTGAGCGGCCGGGCTCCAGTTCATGAATCCTGCGCCTCACCGCGTCCGCCATCTGCATGGGCGCGCCGCGAGTGCGCACCAGGTAGTTGGGAAACGGATTGGGAGCGCTGAAGCAGGAATACACGGTGGGCATCGGGGCCGCATTCAATCCTTGCTCGCGCGCGTCGCCCACGATGCCGCGCACCATTCCCGCCGCCTGAAAATCGTTGTACGCGGCCTGCTCGATGGTGTGTCCCACCGCCGCCGTTCCCCCCAGGTAGAGATTGGCAAAGCTGCGATTTACCACCACGTCCACCGTGGTCGACGCCGGCCGGCACACATCCCCCACCAGTAGAGGAATGCGTAGCGCGGCAAAATACCCGGCAGACACCCATCGGCTGTCCGCCAGAATCTTGCGGCCGGGATCAAGCTTGCCGTCGATCTTGAATTCCTGTTGATATTTTCCCGGAACTCCCGGCAGCATTGCGGAGGTGGCGGCGGCTTCCACGCCGGGCAACGTGCGCAGCCCGTCCAGCGTGCGGTCAACACGCTGCACCACGGCTTTCATGTCGATGGTCTCGCCCCACGACCCGCTGACCTGCAACGTAAGCACGTGGCCGGGATCGAAGCCGGGCGAGACGCGGCCCATCTCCTCCATGCTGCGCACCAGCAGTCCCGCACCTGCCAGCAGGGTCACGGCAAGGGTCACTTGTATGCTGACCAGCGCCCACTGCACCGGGTTCCGCGTGGATACCTGGGTGCGTGATCCTTGCGCCAGCGAGGATGCCAGCCCGCGACGCGTGCCCCGCAGGGCGGGAAACAGTCCGCACAACAGCGCCGTCAACACCGCGCATCCCAGCGAGTACGCGGCCACGCGCCAGTTGAGCGTGATCTCTTCGGCGCGCGGCAGGGTCTTGGCCAGGAGATGAAATCCGCGCGCCGCGGCTGCAGCCGCGCCCAGGCCAACCAGCGAGCCTGCTAACGCCAGCCCCAGCACCTCCGTCAGCAATTGCATGATCACCGCTCTTCGCGACGCGCCCAGAGAGAACCGGACCGAAATCTCGTGCTCGCGCTGGGCGGTGCGGGCCAGCAGCAGCGCGGCGATATTCGAGCACGCGATCAGCAGCAGCAGCGACACCGACCCATAGAGCAGCCACAACGAATTGCGCACCGCGCCCACGATGGTGTCTTTCAGCGGCTCGGTGCGCACCGTCAGCTCGGCATCCGGTTTGGGAAACTGTTTTCCCAGCCGGCTCTGCACGGTTTCCAGATCCACCGTCGCCTGCTTGAACGTGACGCCCGGCTTCATGCGTCCGATCACCGTGAACCAGGTGGAGTCGCGGCGTTCCGCAAACGGCGCATCGGGCGCGCTGGGCGTCCACATGTCCACCTCGCGATTGGGGAATTGAAACCACTCCGGCATCACTCCGACGATGGCGTAGTAGGACTTGCCGATATGCACCTTCCGCCCCACCGCCGCCGCGTCGCCGTGGAACTTGCGCTGCCAGTAGGCGTAGCTGATGAGGACCGCATCCGGGCCGCCCCAGTGCTCTTCCTGCGCAGTGAAATTCCGGCCGAGGATGGGCGAGACCTCCAGCACTTGGAGAAAGCGCGGCGCAACCAGCGACTCGGTCACCTTCTCCGGCAACGGCCCTGACAACTCGGAGAGATCGTCGAGGTAGTAGCCGCTGATGCCCTGGAATGTCGATGCCATGCGGTTCCAGTCCTCGAGGCGCACGGGCGCCACAAAGGGATTGGCATGGCGATTCTGCACGTCGTGCTGGGAGATGTTTATGAGTTGATCGCCAAGCGGAAAAGCCAGGGGCCGCCACACCACCGCGTCGATCGCGGAGAAGACCGCGCTGTTTGCCCCGATGCCCAATGCCAGCGTCAGAATCACCGCCAGCGAAAACGACGGCGATCGGCGCATGAACCGCAGCGCCGACCTGACATTGAACCTGCCCGCTTCCAGCAGTGCGGAAAGATGCACTTCGCGCATCGACTGCTTCACCTGCTCGCGTCCGCCGAAGTCCACCAGCGCTTGCCGCTGCGCCTGTTCCGCTGACATGCCGCGCGCCACGTTGGCTTCAACCTGCTCGGCGAGATGGAATGCGATCTCACGATCCAAGGCCTCATCGCGTCCGCGCAACCATCGCCTCAGCCACTCCATGCTTTCCTCCCATTCGGCGGGTGCACCAGGTCTCGATTCTGAAACCTGGGTCGGAGTTTCCCTGGCACCGATCTACTCCGCCGTCCGCAGAATCAATCCCACCGCCTTCGACAGCCGGTTCCATGTCTCTTCTTCCGCGGCAAGCTGCTTGCGCCCTTTCGCCGACAGGCGATAGAACTTCGCCTGCCGCCCCTTGTCCGACTCGCCCCAATCCGCCGCCAGCCATCCGCGTTTCTCCAGCCGGTGCAGGGCGGGATACAACGAGCCCTGCTGCACCTGCAGCACGCTGTCGGAAATCTGTTGAATGCGCTGCGAAATGCCATAGCCGTGAACCGGCCCCAGGGCAACGACTTTCAGGATGAGCAGGTCGAGCGTCCCCTGCAGCAGGTCGGTCTTTTCCAGCGGCGCCAATGCATTTCTCCTAGACAATCTACCTATAGGCTGCGATGTGTAGATTGTCAAGGAGAGAGGGACGAACGGCAGACATCAGCCGTACGCTCGCC
>DASXXV010000117.1:0-3889 GCA_036502905.1 Occallatibacter sp.
GGATCAGAGGCGGCAGTCACATCCCTGTCTGTGGGCGGATTCGCGTCCATGCGGGCTCTTTCCACCCGCAACAGCGAGCCCGCTAAGGCCAGCCGTCCCTTCGATAAGGACCGCGACGGATTCGTCATCGGCGAAGGCGCCGGAATCGTCATTCTCGAAGAGCTGGAATTTGCCCGCAAGCGCGGCGCGGAAATCCTGGCCGAGGTCATCGGATACGGCATGAGTGCCGACGCCTATCACATGACCGGCATCGCTCCCGAAGGCGCCGGAGCACAGAGAAGCATGCGCGCCGCCCTCAATGACGCCGGAATTGCACCCGATGCCGTCGGTTATGTGAACGCGCACGCCACTTCGACTCCAGCCGGAGATGGCAATGAATCCCGGGCCATCGAAATCGTGTTCGGCGAACACGCGCTCAGCAGGAAGCTCAAGGTGAGCGGCACCAAATCCATGACCGGCCACCTGCTGGGCGGCGCCGGCGGCCTCGAGGCCGGCATCACTGTCCTCGCCCTGCAACACCAGGTATTGCCGCCCACCATCAACCTGGACAACGTCGATCCCGAATGCCGCCTCGATTACGTGCCCAATAAAGCCGTGTCCCACACCTTCGATGTCGCCCTTTCGAATTCTTTCGGCTTCGGCGGCATCAACGCGACCCTCATCATGCGGCGATGGGAAGCCGGCAGGGACTGAGAAACTGGGTCAGAACCAATAAAAATGGCGCGCAGGCCCCAGCAGGCTGCGCGCCGTTTTTTGCCGATCAGCGGTCTCAACTGAAGGCCGCGGCCAAGCCTGCCCCAACCAGCACCACCACAGCCCACCAGGCAAAGGATGCGATATACCCCGAGCTGCGCTTGACTCCGGCCACCAGCGCCGTTCCGATTCCCACCAGGACCAGCGTCCAGATCGTAATGAGATCGATCGAACTGGCGAGGCTGTAGAGAGCAGGATTGGTGTCGGCTGGATTCATGAATGCACCAAGGTTTGTGGGCGCGAAATTCTTGATGTTGAATGACTCCGGCGCAGTGCCCGCATAAAGCACCACAATCCCCAGGAGTGTTTTGATACATGAGGGAAGCATTGCATACATCCAGACGGCGAATATGCTTCCGAACTTGGCCCTGCCGCCAAAGCCGAAATTGATCGTTCCCAGGAGAACCAGCGAAATGACCGCTCCCATGATCAACACAACGACTGGCGTCGCCAGAAAAAGCCCTTGGGTGATCGAGGTGGAGATCTTCATCCGTTGCTCGCGCTGCTCGGGAGTCAGCTGCGCCATTTGATCTTCAGCCTTTGGACTGATCTTGATCTGGTTTTCGCTCACCTGGCGCATGCCCACCTTGGCGTTCACGACACCGTAGAAGACAAAGCCGAGAACGACGTAAACGAGGAACGGCATCCACCAGCTCTTATTGCCGCGCTTGATGTCTTCAAAGGTCTTCGAAGGCGCGGTAAAGGTGTTGGTCAGACGCTGCATTTGGGAAAGGCCCGGGGTCACTGCCGCCGCGGGTTGAACGCCAAGGTCAGTCATATTTGCCTCTCGAAGAAACTTGCCGCCTGGAGAACGCGCATTTCGGTCGCCCCAAAAGAAGCGCTACGTGAAGACCGAGGTTCTGAACGAAGGGCCATCCGGCCACACAGAGCGCCAACCGGGATGAAAGCGCGTTTGCGCGCCATTGTAACCCGAACGCTGCCCCGCGGGCATCATTTTCACGAGAATCCGGGCCCGCTCCGCCCGGTCCCGGCGACAAAGCAACCTTCTTCTATATTCCCGGAAAACTTTTTCCACCGAACCGGTTTCCAATTATCAGACTCAGCCGTACCCGGCTGGATACCTCGCAAGAGAGCCGGAACGAATATACTGGAATAGCTCTGGTTTCTCCGCTTACTCCAATCATGTTGCGGAACGCGTACATCGTTGTCTTGCTGGCAGCACTGGCCGCGACATCGGCCGCCGCCTCACCGGTCCTTCCGGCGAATGCGCGCAAGCTTGCCCATCACAAAACCGTCCAGGCCACGGCCCGCGCCGCGCATCGGGGCGCGGTGCGCTCCACTCCTCATCGAGCCGCCCGCGCTACCCCGGCTAATCGTCGCCGCCACCGTGCAAATGCTTCGCCGCAGCGGAGTTCCGGGACCGTGCGGGTCCTTGCCCGGCCCCGGATCCGGCGCGCATCCCTGGTACGCCGTCGCATTTACATCCCCCCTTCGCCCCTGAAGGGCTCGCTCGAGTCGCTGACGCGGCAGAACGAGCGCATGGAAGCCGACGGTCTGGAGCGCATTCTCGACGAAGACGATCTGGCCAGCCGCATCGACCAGAAAATGCTCGTGCCCATCCCCGTTTCGAATTCTCTGGCCGTCAATACTGACCTGGTCGAAAATCACCGCTACTGCCGGCCCTGGACCGCCAATTTCCTCGCCGACCTGGCCAGCGAGCACGCCGGCCAATTCCACAAGCCGATCATCGTCAGTTCGGCGGTACGCACCGTGGAGTACCAGCAGCACCTGATGCGCCGCAATCACAATGCCGCCGCAGCCGAGGGCGACATCGTGAGTCCGCACCTGACCGGCGGCAGCGTCGATGTCGCCAAGTCGGGCATGAGCCGCATGGAGATTGTGTGGATGCGTAACCGGCTGCTGGCCATGCAAACCGAGGGCCTGATCGACGTAGAAGAGGAATTCCGGCAGCCTTGCTTCCACATCACGGTCTACAAGAACTATTCGGCGCCCTCCCCCGACCCGGCTCCCGCCCGCCCCGCAACCGCGACCCAGGTTGCCGCCGGAGAGAACTGATCCTCAGTCGACGAATCCGAAGACACAGGGCAGATCTCCCGCGATAAGACTGACCAGCCTTCAACGCGCAACCGCCGAATGTACCACCAGCGCCTTTGATTGGTTGTGGACTTCGCGATCCGTTGCCCGCTCGTCCGCCGCCGTAGGCCTCGTATCCGATTCTTGTCCATCGGCTCGCGTCTTTGCTCCACGCTTCCTTCAGACCCACCTCGCGGTGACGACCTTGCGCTTCGCTATCACTTCTCCCCATCTGGATGTGAAGAGGACTTACACCTCCAAGGTGTCAATCATGCACGGCGTACAACGACGATGGCGCGGCCAAGGCCGCGCCATCATCATTTACTACCCCTGTGCCCGGCTCTTCTCCCGGATCGTCTTGATCTCCGCCGGGGCAATGTGGAGAAATTCCAGAAACTCCTGGTGTTCCTCCGGCGCCGATCGTTCGAATTCCGCGTGCCAGCGGTGCATCTGCTCTTCCGTAAATCCGCAGCCACGCATGATGGAAACCCACTTCTCCTTGGTAATCATGTCTCCCTTTCCCAGCGTCCGCGAGCCCAGCAGTTGCAGAATCGCCCGCTGATGGGCCCGCAGCGCTTCGATTTCCGCGTCCAGTTCTACCAAACGCCGTTTCAAGACCCCAGAGGCGGTTCCGGCCGCCTCAGCCTCGCGGCGGCGGCGGCCAGTCTCTCTCAGGATCGCGCTAATGTCATCGAGGCTCAGACCTGCGTTGCGGTAAGCGCGAATGCGCTTCAGCCGCTCGGCGTCCGCCTCCGAGTAACACCGGTAGTTCCCGTCCGTGCGCGTGGGCGGGGGCATTAAACCGATCGATTCGTAGTACAGCAGGGCGGTGCGGCTTACGCCGCAGCGCCGGGCGAGTTTGGTCACCGTCAACATCGTCCATCACTACTCTCAACCCTATAGTTATAGACAGGTCAAGGGAAAAACGCGAAGGCGTCGGCAAACCTGGAGATGTGTTTTTCCAGAAGATAACTGACGGCATACTGGATGAGTTTCCCGCTTCGAACTCCACCTCGGGGCTGTCATACCGAGCCAAAGGCGAATGATCTGCTGTGAAAATAGCCAACGCCGACCAAAATGG
>DASXXV010000118.1:0-13761 GCA_036502905.1 Occallatibacter sp.
ACAGCCGAGGCCGTCACCGCTGCCGCCAGGATCACAAAGGCCGAAGCGAAGAACGCCAGCGCCCCTAGTTGGTGAAGCTCGCCGATGTAGCGGGCGATCACCCGCGACGTGGCGAAGCCGAGCACCACGCCTGCACCCACGCCGATGGAGGCCATCACCACGCCTTCGGTGAGAACGTTGGTGAGAATGTTGCGCGGCTGCGCGCCCATGGCGATGCGGATTCCAAACTCCCGCGTCCGCGAACTGACCGAGAACGCCAGCACGCCCGCTACACCCACCACTGAAATCAGGAGCGCCACTGCCGCGAACCCTCCGAACACCACCGCATTCAGGCGCTCCGGGGTCAGCACTTCAGCGCGCACGTCTCCCAGCGTGCTGGCCTTCTCCACCGGCTGGTCCGCCGCCATTTCGTGAACCGTCCGCGTAATCGCCGGCACCAGCGCATAGGGGTCGCCCTTGGCTCGTATGAAGAGGCGGCCGTTCCAGCCTTCCTGTTCGGTGGGCTGATAGACCGTCATGGCCGGGGAGGGGATGATGTTCTCATCGTCGAAGTCCGGAACCACGGCCACGATCCGGCGCGGCTCGTAGCTGATCCCAATGAACTTCATCACGCCATCCGTCCAGCGCAGCGTGCGGTTCAGAGGGTTCTGGCCCGGGTAGAGCTCGTTGGCCAGGCTCTGGCTGATGATCACCACGCGCTCCGCCCCGTCCTTGTCGCCGTCATTGAAGTCGCGGCCGCCGAGGATCGGCACGCCCATGGTGGCGAAGAATCCCGGGGACACAGAACGGAACTGGGCGCGGTAATCGCTGCGGCCGTTGTCTTTGGGTTTCGCGCCCTGCGCCTGGAACTCGAAGCTGATATTCAGGCCGCGGTCGTCGCGCCAGGGTGTGCTGAAGCCTTCCGCCACCATCTCCACTCCCGGCAATGCGGCCACGCGTTCCTTCACCTGCCGGTAAAACAGGCCTATCTGCTCAGGCGACTTTCCGTACGACATCACCGGCAGGTTGATGGCCATCACCTGGGCCGAATTGAACGGCGGCCTGGTCTGCTCCAGGGTGTAAAGCGTCTTCATCAGCACGCATGCTCCGGCCAGCAGCAGGAACGACGCCGTAATCTGGGTGACGGCGAACAGCCGCAGCCTGCGGCTGCTTCCGCCGGCCACCCGCGTCCCCCGCCCGGTGAGGCCACCCTGGGGGGAATCGGGCGATGGCAGGCGGGGAATGTACGCCAGGAAAACCGCGGCTACCAACGCCAGCCCGATCCCGAACCACACCAGGCTGAAGTCCAGCGTCAGGTCCTTGGCGCGCACTGAGAAGCGCTGCGCATATTGGCCCAGCACGCTCACCATCGGCACGGCGATCAGCACCGCGGCGATGGCCCCGCTGCCGCACAGGACCAGGCTCTCCGCCAGCAACGAACGGCGCAATGCCCTGCGGCTTGCTCCCAGCGCCGAGCGCACGGCCAACTCTGATTCGCGGCGCACGGTGCGCGCCAGCACCAGGTTGGCAACATTCGAACTGGCGATCACGAACAGCAGCCCGGACGCCACGAACAGGATCCACAAAACCACGTTGGCCTTGGCATTGATCTGGTCATGCATGCGCGTGGCATCGATGCCGTAGTGGTCCTCCGGCCTGTACACCTCGGGATGGGCCGCCGTCATTGCGCCGTACACTGTTTTCAATTCGGAGCGCGCGGCGTCCACCGTCGCTCCCGGAGCCAGCCGGCCGAAGACTTCCGTCATGCGGTGCTCCCGGCCCTGCACCATGGTGGCCGAAAGATGATGCGGGCTGGTGACCACGTTGGCGATGATCTCCGTGGCTACCGGGTACGGCACTGAGGGCTCCAGCACCCCGACTACGGTGGCCCCGCGCGAGCCCATTCCGCTGTCCAGCCTGATCTGCTTCCCCAGCACGCTCGGATCCGAATGCAGCGAAGATTTCCAGAAGCCGTAAGTGAGCACGACAGCACCGGGCGCGTTCTGGCCGTCGTCGCCAGGGCCCAGAAGACGGCCCAGCACCGGCTTCAGGCCCATCACCTGGAAGTAATTGCCATCCACCACCCCGGCGGGAATCTCGCGCGGCGTGCCCAGCCCGATTACCGTGAACGGGATCGTCGAGAAGGTGCCCAGCTCCGTAATCGTCTTGAGCTGGCTGCCGATGTCCTTGATCTCCGGAATCGAGAACGTAGCGTTCGGCACGCCGATGCCGGGTGCGCTCTGCCGGATATAAAGCAGGCGATCCTCGTCGCGATTCGCCAGCGGGCGCAGCAGCACGGCCCGCACCACGCTGAATATGGCCGCGTTGGCGCCGATCCCCAGCGCGAGGGTGAACGCCACTGTAATCCACAGCGTGCGGACGCGCGACAGGGACCGGATTGCGATTCTCAGATCACGAAGGAACGCCATGAAAGACCTCCAGGTGGCTTGTCGTACTCTCAGAGAGCGGAGGGGAAGTTCAAATCAATTGACGAATACGTTGATATCAACTAAACTGGTCCCGTGTCAAGTCCCGTGGAGTTGCCGTTTGAAAGCACCCTGATGGTACGGGACCGTTGCCTCTGCCTGCATGTCCAGCGCGCTGCCCGCGCCCTGGCCCGTCGCTTCGACGACGCCCTGCGTCCCCACGGCTTGACCAACGGGCAGTTTTCCTTGTTGATGTCATTGAATCGCCCCGAACCTCCGCCGATGGGTCCGGTCGCCGCACTCCTGGCCATGGATCGAACTACCTTGACGGCTGCACTGAAGCCCCTCGAACGCCGCGGATTGGTCCAGATTACTCCCGATCCAGCCGACCGGAGAAGCAGGATTCTCCGGCTCACCGACGAGGGCAGGAAACTGCTGGCCGCCGCCCTCCCGGTGTGGAAGCAGACCCACGACGAGATCGACAGCGCCATGTCCGACGCCGATCCGGAAACGCTCCGGCGAGCACTGCGCGCACTGGCTTGAAGTCTCGCTACCATTGCCCGACCATACCGCGATGGATGCCATTTGCAGGCCAAAATTGTGACGAACCGGACTCGCACCACACCCAAAATCCTGCGCTCCGGGACTGGCGGCCGGGTGAGCGCCGGCAGAGAGAAAGATCTTCCCTCATCTGGAGTACTTGAGACTCCCAATTCGACGCGGCCAGCTCGGAGGGGCGACCTCCCTGAAAACAGCCGGGGTCTGGCAACTCTGATTCGACTCTAGCTTCGCCAATGGAGTTCCACGGGGCCATCCATGGGATGTTTCGATGAGCCTTCCAGCCGGGCCTGCTTCAGTGCGAAGTACCACTTGGCCGGCTTATCGGCGTCGTCGATCAGCATCAGGCTGGGATTGTGCCTGAGCCCCTCGGCCTGCTGGATCATCGTCTCCTGATCCTGGCGCACGAACTTCGCTCCGAAGAACTTCGCAACCGGGGTCACCAGCGGCACGTGATAAAACACGTTCCACGCAGCCACCACGTCGATGCGGCACGTCGAAGCGGTCACCGGCGTGACCGTGGTAAGGCTCGAGAACCACTTGTCGCCGCAGCGAATGATCTCGGTGCGGCGGTTGGGCAGCACGAAATCGATGGTGGTTTCCACCGGCTGGCCGTACACGCCGAGCAGTTTGTAAGGCGCCGAATTCCCGCTGGGCGCGTGTGCGCTCATGCGAAAGCCTTCCGGGATGGGCTCGAAGCGCTTGGTCTTTTCCCGGATGCTGGCCCGCGAACGCCACCACCACGCCTGGTGCACGAAGGGCCCGTGCGCCGGGTCCATCAACCCGATGATGCCGTGGTCCACGTTGCATGGCAGATCGGCGGTGAGAAATGCGCTGCGGTACCGCGGACCAAATTTCTTCACCTCCGGGATCGGCGGCAGCCCGGCAGACGCGTGTCGTCCGCTCCCCGGCCCGGGCACGTACACCCACGCGTGCCCGTCGCGCTCTTCACAGGGAAACGCCGTGGCATAAATGCGGGTTGCATCCAGCTTGTCCTGACTGGTAAGCGAAGGAATCAACTCGCACTGCCCGCTGCATGGCTCAAACTCCCAGCCGTGATAGCGGCAGGTGACGCGCTGGCCGTCGAACCAGCCCACGCTCAGGGGGATGCCGCGATGCGGGCAACTGTCCCGCAGCGCAAACACGCGCCCGTCTGCGCGCCGGCCCAGCACCAGCGGAATACCCAGAAGCATGGCCGTCGCCAGCTTCTTGCCGCGCAGCATGTCGGTGCGGATGGCCGGATACCAGTCGTCGTAGATCAGCGTGGCCGACGGGCCCTGGATTGGCACCCCCGCCTCACTGGTGGTCGCAAAGGGCATTTGGGACTCACGATAGCATCCGGGCCGAGCCCGGTGCCAACCCCCAATGCTAGCGGGGCGAACTTACGATCTGCACCAGCCGCTCTTCATTCAAGCTGGTCGCGACTGGCTCGCTCTTCCAGTGCTTCTCGCATCCGGGAAAATCCAGCGGCACGCATTGCGACGCAATGCCGCGAGCGCGCATTTCAAGTCCGCCGGCAAGAATGTTCATCATGCAGGCCACTGCCGCCACGCCCACGCCTGGATCGCTCTGCCAACGCTCCAGCCAGCGGCTGAATCCCGAGGAGTGCGGGACCATGTACACCGGGATGCGCTCGCGGCGCATTCTCCGGGTGATCCGGTTCACGGCGCAGTCGGGATTGCATCCCGCGCACGTAATGTCGAGGTCGCGCGTTACCGCCTTGCACGTCTCGGCGCGCGCGCCGCGCATACACGCAGGCACCAGGAGCACCTTGCGCGGCCGCTTCCGGAACTCGTCGCGCAACCCGTCATTCATCACCTCCGCGGCAACCATGCCAAGGTGATACTCCGCCGGCAATCGTCCACAGAAGAGCTGGTCTTCGCGCCAGAATCGCTTCGCATACGCGTTCTCGAGAAAAGGATGGACCCCGCTGGTGTACTTTCCCAGGGCCTTGTCCGCCTCACCCGTGAACCAGTCAAACAGATCAAGCGAGAGGATCACAGAATTCTCGGCGTCTGCGGAGGGGAGTTCCCGCCAGTAAGCGCGCCAGTTGGCGATGCGTCGCCACTCCTGCTCGAATTCGCCCGTAGCTTGCAGCCACTCGATGAGGCGTGGCAAGCGCGCATACTCGCTTTCGTTCGGCATGTAGTTTGCGGTGCCGGCGCGGTGTCCCTTGCGCCTCATAAAGATCTGGAAGACCCCGGCGCGCAGGAAGTCGGCCAGCCGCTTCATTCGCGGCGAGCGGCGGCGCAGCGCGAAGAGTTTGCGCGCTAAGCCCATGACCCATGCTGGAGTGCGCCTTGCCACGTCGCCGTAGAGCCGGATGGCCATCCCGGCGGTGAGCAATTCCAGCGCATATTCCCCGCGCGTGCGCGGCGCCTCGCGGAGAGCGGTCGGCAGATAGCGGCTGTAGCCATCAATCGCCCCCGGTGCGCGCCGTTCGATCTCCGCCACCACTCGCGCTGAAAAGGCGGCAACTTCCGCGTAGAACTCCAGCGAGTTTTGGCGGCCGATCCGCAGATCGTACGCGAAACCAGGCAGCAGCTCATCCCGCGCCGGTTTATCCCGCGTTTGCTCCTGATCCGGACCAGCCACAGCCCAGGCGTCTCCCGGATCGATAGGGGTTACAGGATGGTTCTCTTGCTGGTCGAGGGTGCGCATCGCATGGCTCTTTTCGCGATCTCCGCGTCGACGGCGCGAAGTTGTACAACGAGTAGTACGCGCCCGGCTGCGCAATGTTCCGCGAGAAATCGTTATTTGCTTATTGCGATGCCTGAATGTCAACGGGACGCGGAACCTCATCCCGGCGCAAATGGATTGCCGGCATCAGCGAGCCTTCTCCAGGCGTCCGGCCTTGACAGCGAAACGCTCTCCCCGCCAGACGATGGTATTTCCTGCGAAGCCGGCTGCCCACAGGCCCAGCGCCATAAGGTCGCGGAGCGGCAACAGCCACACGCCGGGCAGCACCTGGCGATCTCCCAGCACTTCGGCGCCGACGGTCATCGCCACTCCCAGGCGCAGAAAAAAGCTCAGCGCCAGCAGCCAGAGGCTGAGCGGGCTCAGGCCGCTGGCCAGCACATTCATCAGCGCTAGTCCCATGCCATACGTAAAAATCAACCCCGCGTAGCCCCAGGGCCGGGCATCGCGAATGGTCCGGTACCAGCGCAACTGGTGATCGAAGAACTCCCCCCAGGTGTAGGCCGGAACGCTGGTCTCCACCACTTCATGGGTAAGGGCGATCCCGTATCCCGCCTTGTAGATGCGCTCGCCAAGTTCATAATCATCGGCGAGTTGATCCACCAGCACCGCCAGGCCGCCGATGCTTTCCAGGGCTTCGCGGCTGACAGCCAGCGTGGAACCCAGCCCGTAGCGGAGGCCGCCCTCCAGCCAGCGCGCCAGCAGAATGCTGGGCATGAAGTCCGTGGCAATCCCCAGAGCCTCCAGCCGCGAGGGCAGGGTTCCATGCGCCCGGCCGCGATAAAGCGCCGTCACCAGCCCGATCTTCCGGCCCGCTGCCGCAGCGGGCGCATGCAATGCCATCACCCGTTCCAGATAGCGCGGCGAGACGGTGATATCGGAATCGTTGATCAGCAGGAAGTCGTAGCGGGCGGCCGGCAGCAACTGTATCAGGGTGCTCACCTTGCCATTGGCCCCCAGCCTTTGCGGGCACACGATCAGGCGGATCGCGCGCTGAGGGAATTCCGCTTGGAGTTCCGCGACTGCCGCGGCGGCCGGATCCTCCATCGACGAGACGCCGAAGAGCATTTCGAAATCGCCGGGATAGTCCTGGCGGCAATGGCTGCGGAAAGCATCCATCATGCCCGGATCCAGGCCCTTAAGCGATTTGAGGAGGGTGACGCCGGGGGCGAAGAGAGGCAAAGAACTGCGGCGCCTGACGAGAAACGCGCGTGCGGCCAGGAGGGCGGCCAGGAAATATCCCATCCCCGCCACAGCCAGGGCCGTGGTTACCACCTCCACGGCCTGTGCCAAAGCGTGCGGCATCCGAAAGACAGTTTACAGGGGACCGTGAACCGTGCACAGAAGTTACCGAGCAGCGCCAACCATCGCGCTTTCACTGTCCACTGTTCACTGCCCACTAAATATGGCAGCTTGCCGCACCGCGCTTCTCCAGGTAGCGCTGGTGGTATTCCTCGGCGCGCCAGAAGGTCTGCGCCGGCACCACCTGCGTCACGATACGCATGGGCTTGAAGCGGCCTGCGGCGGTCAACTGTTCGATCTTGGCCCTGGCCGACTTCTCCTGTTCGGGGGAGTGGAAGAACACTGCCGACCGGTACTGCGCGCCCCAGTCCGGGCCTTGCCTGTTGAGCGTGGTGGGATTGTGCATCTCGAAGAACTTGTCCAGCAGAGCCTCGTAGGTCACTTTTTCCGGATCGAAGTCCAGTTCGACGACCTCCGCGTGACCGGTCTGATCGGTGCAAACATCCTTGTATGTCGGCCGGTCCATCGTGCCGCCTTCGTACCCCACGGCCGTTGCCAATACGCCGGGAATGGCCGCAAACGCAGCCTCCACGCCCCAGAAACAACCCGCTCCGAATGTCGCTTTTTCCATGGCTTTTAGATGCAGGGATCACGGATCAGGGATCAGAAGGTCAAGACGCAATCACAACCCTGTCTAGAGCGGCCTTCCGTTCCCTGTTCTCTCGCCTCTACGCTGCCTTCAGGTTGCGGACTGCCAGTTCGCGAAAGAACTGTTTCAGGGTGCGCGGTTCCCGTCCCAGGAGGCATTTGAGCACGGTGGGATTGCCGGCGCGGAACCCGTATTGGTTGTACTCGGCGTACATGCGCTTCAGCCCCGCGCGGACAGGACCCTCGGGCACCTGTGCTTTGTCAGCCCACACATCGAACGCCATCTCGGCGGGCTCGATGCGCAACTCCAGCGACTCGCTCATCAATGCGGCAATCTCGGCGCGGTTAAAAATGCCGGGAGCGCACAATTCGAAGGTGCCGTTGTCGAACTTATCGGTGACAAACGCCTCCGCGGTCACTTCTGCCACGTCGCGGTAATCGACGAAGCTCGTCTTAACCCGCCGGGAGTAGGGCAGCGCGAACTTGCCGGTCCGGATAATCTCGGTCCAGCCCGGTTCCATGGTCTGCATGAAAATGGCCGGCTGCAGGATGGTGAAGATCATTCCCGACTCGTAAACCGCTTCTTCCACCGGCCGTTTCGCGGCATGATTCGTCATCTTGGAGATAGAGGGGTGCATCACGCTGGAAAAGACGAACTTGCTCACGCCCGCGGCCTTGGCCGCATCGACCATGGTGACGCCCATGTCCGACTCGCGCGGAGCAAACGCCGGCCCAACGTGGAAGACAGCATCGACGCCCACCGCCGCCGAGATCAGTCCGCGTGCATCCTGCAGATCGCCGAGAGCCGTTTCGTCCGCTCCGTTTTCCCGCGCTTTCCGCTCGCTGTCACGGCTCCGAACCAGCGCCCTGACCTTAACTCCCCTCTTTTTCAGCTCCGGCAAGACATGATGCGCATACTTTCCGGTCGCCCCGACCATTAAGACTCTCACGACTGATACGGCTCCTTGGGGATAAGAATATGAAAGGAAGGTATATTCCTGGCTTAGGACGTAGAGGCAACAAAGTTGCGCGGGGATGCTTCAGGGACAAAAATTGTCGAACGTTTTCCGCCCGAGTGCCTTGGGGTTTGCTTTGTTCCGGCATGGGTCTCGCGGATTTCGGGCAAGCCTCGCAGTTGCTTCCGCGAACTGGCCAAATGACCTTCTCGGCAGTCGCCCAAAAACAAACCGGGCGCGGAAGGTGGTGTTCCCTCCGCGCCTTGTTTTTAGCACCTGATCCCTGTCCACCGATCAATGCCCAGTGATCACTGTTACTGCGTGACCGGCTCCGCCGGGGTTTTGGGCGCTTTCAGGTGCGGGGCTGCGGGTGAAGCAGGCGGCCGTGGAGGTGTCGACGAGACCGTGGGCGCCGGCGGGAACCCCGATCCTTTCTTGATGCGCACATCACCCACATCGGTGCTGAGAGTAATCTTGGCTCCGCCTCCGCCCAGGGTTAACGCGACCTTTTTGCTTTCCCCTTCGGGCAGATTCACATCGTAGTCCGAGAGGATGTCGCCGTTATGGGTGAACGCGCTGATGCTGGCCGAAACACCGGGCGGCAGGGTCAGTTCGATATCGCCCTTGCCGCGAGTACTCTTGGCGTCCACGTTGAAGTTGCCCGCCGGCGAAACAGAGATGTTGCCGTCGCGGTCCTCGACATACGTATCGCCGTAGACCTGGCTGACATCAACGTTCTTGGAGTGGGTAGTCACGCGTACCTCGCCCTTGGCTTCGGTCACCCTCAGGTCTTCGTCGTTCAGGGTCATATCGCCCGGCAGGCTGGCGATCTCAAGATCCGTGACCGAGGTGTGCAGGTGAATCGGCCCGGCCAGGTTCTCCATGTGCGCCTCGCCGAATATGTCCCCGTTCAGCGCAATTTTTCCGTGGATCTCCGAGAGAGTCAGGTCGTTGCAGCGGCCGTCCGCGATGATGTCGCCATTCACCTGGTGCGCCGAAAAGTCGCCCTTGTCGGTGGAGAAGTGTACCTGCACGGATCCGGTGATGGTGTTCAGGTGGATGTCGCCGTGCTGGGCGGTGATATTGGCGCCGGCGCCCAGCCCCGCCGCCGTGACGTTGCCGCGTCCCGCATTGACGGTGACGCGGGCCGACGTGGGCAGCGCAATGGTAAGGTTCAGCCGACCGCTGCGATTGCCTTCCGACTTGACGAGAACAGAGCTGCCGCTCACCGTCACGTGCGCGGCCTGGGAAGCGAAGATCTTGTTCGCCTCGGTATCGCTGTCCGCGTAGGCCACTGCGTGGGCCTGCACCTGCATCGCGGTGCTGTCGCCCGCGGTGATGCTCACATCTCCGCGCGGGTTCTGGATTTCGATGGTGGCGTTGGCCGGGATCTGGGTATTCAGCACCTGCTGGTCCATATCGTGCTGCGGCCGGCCGAACATGTTGAAGAAGTCTTCGTTGCCGTCGTTCCACGGCCCGCTCATCGGACCCCACCACCGGTGTCCTGCGGAGGCAAACAGGCCTACGAGGGCCAGGATCACCAGGATGCCCACGAAGTTGCCGCCCCGATGGACCGGGGTCTGGCGCTTCATGTCCAGCGCCCACTCGCCCAACAACGCGATGCCCGCACCGATCAGCAACAGTGGCCACCAGCGCGCGTACCACGACCAGAACTCGCTCGAATTGATGTGCCCTGTGGCCAGGAGCAGCGCCACAATGCCGACGCCGATGAGAATGATGGGCCCTACAACGGACGGCACTCTCGGACCATAGCCGTACGCCGACTTCCACTGGTGGCGCTGCGACCGGTATGCTTCGCGCTGCGCCCGCCACGCGGCCTTCTGCTGCTCGCGATAGACGCGCCACTGGGTGCGCGGATCATAAGGGGGCGGAACGCCGCCCCCGGGAGGCGTGTAAGGAGGTGTGCTGCTCATGACTGTCCCCCGTTGCGGTGTTCCAGATCATCGCTGTTGGCCGGAACGATGGACGTGCCCGGAGCTGCCGGAATCGGCCCGGTGCCGGCACCGGGATTGGGCCCCGTTGCATAAGGAGCGCCGGGGTAGGAAGCATCGGGGTACACCTGGGGATAGCCTTCCACCTCCAGGGCCGCGCGTTCCGCCAGCAGCAGTACACCCCACAGAATGAGCGCCAGCGGCCAGAACAAGTGCCAGAAGTGATCGACAACCCCGGTCTGGTGCAGCAGCGCAATGATTCCCAGCAGCAGGAGGAACGCGGGGCCGCGCAGGCGGCGGATCAAAACGTAGCGATTCATCGAGGACCTCCTTGCGTATCGCCCATGCGGCGCACCACCAGCCATACTCCCAGACCGATCAGCAAGAGCGGCCAGGTGAACTTGAAAATGACGCCTCCGATTTCATCCAGTTGGCCGAGCAGAAACAGCAGCCCCAGTCCGATGAGAACGATGGCGCCGATCGGTTCCTTGCGACGCCAGAGGGCCTGGGGGGGAGGGGGAGGGGCGTTGCCGGCAACGGGGTCCATGGGCTGGCCCGCCGGGCCGAAGGGCGCCTCATAGGGTGCCTGGTAGGGAGCTTGCCAGGTCCCGTACGGAGCCCCATACTGAGCCTGCGGGGGTGCCCCATAGGGCGGCGGATAGGCGCCCGCGGCGCTGGCGGGTCCGGGATTGCCCGGTGCCGCCGGACCGGGCGGCGGCGGATAGGGCGGCTTGCTACCCAGGTTCAGCCAGTTGCCTACCTCGTTCAACCCCAGCGGATCGGGAATCGGCATCCCGTCGCGCACCGCCTTGGCCGTGTGATACGCCTCGAAGGACTGGTACAGAACCCATGCCGGGATGAACAGCCCGAATAGCCCGAAGTGCGTGGTGATGCTGATGATCACCACGAAGATGACCACGTGGATCAGGCCCTTGAAATACTGCCCGTTGTACATGGCGCCCACGCCGGGAATCAGGCCCAGCACTGCAGCTGCCGAGGGATTCGGACCGCCGGGCGGCGGCGCGATGAATGGGTTAGGGACGCTCTGCCATGCCACCCAGCACGGTTCGCAAAGAACCTGTCCGCCCGGGCCGTTGCGCACGCAATTTGCGCAAAGCGCCTTTCCGCAGTTTTGGCAGAAAGCTGTAGCGGTCACACCGCTATGATTTACGCAATCCATACTGTGCTCCTTCCACTTTCTTTATCGGAGCCGCCGGAATGCGCGGGCCGGTTATGGGAAAGCGATGTCTCCAGGTAATCAGTGGAATCGTTCAAAATGGGGGCGCCCGACTGTTGCGGCGGATCGACCCGCGATCCGCCGTCTTTCTGGTTTTGTTTCGATTCGCCGGGTCCCGAGGGCTTTTTCTGGTTCTGGTCCTGGTCGGAGCTGTTCTGGGTCGTGCGCCGCAGTTCGCGCATCCTGGACTGTACTTCGTAAACAAACCGCAGGTGGTCGTAGTAGCGGATGATGGGCGTGGAGGCCATGGTGATCTGCCGTTCCACGTACATCTTCACCGAAGTGGGCTTCAGGTCCGACAGGTGCATCCGGCTCAGCCGCACACCGGTCAGGTTCAGGGTGACGGCGATGGAGAAAAACGCCATGGCCGCGGTCATCAACAGACGGGGCTCGGCAAAACGGCGCATCCGCGCCATCAGGCCCTGCCGCTGCATCACCGCTATGATCGGCACCACGTTGCCGGCCGTAGTGGCCAGTCCCATGCCCGCCATTTGTCCGGGACCTGTCTGCGCCAGTAACTTATCCAGCAGACCGGCGGGCACCTCTGGTTCCGGGGAGAGAAACTCCAGCCATTCCCGGCCCTGCCGGGATTCTTCAAACAAGGTGGTGCAATTGGCGCAGCCGGCCATGTGGGAGCTGAAGGTGGATTCGTCCTCCGGCCGCAACAGCCCATCGAGCGCGTCGGCCAGCAGGGTCTCCCACTGCCCGCAGGCGGGAGAAGTCGGAATGTGAGTGCGCTCGGGCATTTACATCACCTCCCGTTTATTACGTTCCAGAAGGCGCGCCAGTTCCGCGCGGCCCCGGCTGATGCGGGATTTCACCGTGCCTTCGGGAATTTGCAGCACTTGGGCGATCTCTTTGTAATCCATATCCTGTAAGTCTCTGAGTATCACGGCTTCGCGCAATTCCACGGACACATGAGATAACGCGTTTTGCACCATCTTTTCAAGTTCTTTTTTGGCCGCCATCTCGTGCGGCGAGGGACCACGGCTGGTGAGCCGGTCCACCGGCTTCAGTTCTTCGCTTTGATCCCACCCGTCATCCAGCGAACTGGTGGCGCGTTGATTCTTGGTTCTCCGGAAGTTGTCCACCAGCAGGTTGCGGGTCATGGTGGTGATCCAAACCTGCAGGCTGCCTCTTCCGGTATCGAAACTGGCGAGGTTCGAATAGATTTTGAGAAACACGTCCTGGGTCAGGTCTTCCGCATCGGCGCCGGAGCCCGTAAACCTGTAGCAGAGCCCGTATACGCGCCGGTGGTGCTCACGGACCAGCTCGGCCCATGCGCCGGAATCCCCGTCCATGCAGCGGCGGACGATTTGGGACCAGTCAATCTCCAGGGAACGTACCTCCCCGCGCGCGAATTGGCTTGCCTGGGCGCCGCGGGAACCCTCGCCCGGCGTGCTTCCGGCCCCGCCGACGGGGATGGCGGCAGCGGCCGGATGCTTGGTCCCGCCGGGTCCCGGGTTTCCGGGATTCCGGGGATCCATGCCGCGCCTCGCAGGTTTCGGAGGCGCCGCCAGCCCTACCATGCTCCAGCTTAATGTACCAACCAGCTGCATGCCGTGATGTACGCAGCATTTACCGGATTGGTTCCCGAAGGGGGAATCGGCTCTAGACCGTAGCTTCTGGCCTCTAGCTTCTGGCTTCTAGCTACTGGCTTATAGCTACTATTTACCCGTGCTGGGTTGAAGCGCGAGGCCGCGGGCAGGGCGAGCTGGGAGCTCGAAGCCAGGGCCTGTTAACACGACCCGGACGATGGCCCTAGCTTTTCGGGTACCAGTCGGAATGAAGCGACCAGCCGTGGCAGGCCTGGCATTGCGTCTGGACCCACCGGTAGAGACAGTTGGGGCAGACTCCGCCGGTGTCGAACGTATTCCAGCTGTGATCGCAGCGGCACATCCAGCGGTCTTCGGCGCCCGGGGTCCAGCCGCACAGGGGACAGCGAATGTCGCCCCCTGCGCCGATGTTGCCGGTTTCCGCCTCGGGCAGACCGGCGGGCCGATCCTCCACGCTGGGCCGATCTTCAACCATCGTTGCTCCGCGATTCGCGTACATACGCTCCTCCC